>NZ_JADFUD010000070.1:0-42286 GCF_054820065.1 Bradyrhizobium sp. UFLA06-06 | reverse complement strand
GAAGCTGCCGTCCGACTACCAGATGCAAGTGAATAGCCGTGTCCGGTGTCACTGATCGTTAACAATCAGGTCCAGCCTCGCTTGATCCAGCCTTGTTAGATCCAGCCCTGAAGCTCGCGCAGCACGAGCTGGCGGATCACGTCCATGCCGCCGTCGCTGTCGTTGAGGCAGGGGATCGCCGCGAACTGCTCGCCGCCATTGTGCCGGAAGATCTCGGCATTCTCCTGCGCGATCTCCTCCAGCGTCTCCAGGCAATCGGCGGAGAAGCCGGGCGTCACCACGGCAATGCGCCGCACGCCGTCCTTGGCCAGCTTCTCGACCGTCTTGTCGGTATAGGGCTGCAGCCACTCGGCCTTGCCGAAGCGCGACTGGAAGGTGAGGATCAGCCCGTTGGCATCGAGCCCGAGCCGCTTGCGCAGCGCATTGGTCGTGGCGATGCATTGCGCCTGATACGGATCGCCCTTGTCGACATATTCCTTCGGCATGCCGTGGAACGAGGCGACGATGATCTCGGGCTGGAACGGCAAGGTCGCAAGATGCGCATTGATCGAGACCGCGAGCGCCTCGATGTAATCGGGATCGTCGTAATAGGGCGGCGTCACCCGCAGGATCGGCTGCGCGCGCATGCCGGCCAGCACGCGAAACGCCTCGTCGCAGACGGTCGCCGACGTCGCGGCGGAATATTGCGGATAGAGCGGCACCACAAGGAGCCGGCCGCAGCCCTGCGCCGCCAGCGCCTCGATGCGCTCCTTGATCGAAGGGTTGCCGTAGCGCATCGCCCAGTCGACCACGACGTGGTCGTGATCGGCGATCGCCTCCGCCAGCTTGTCGGCCTGCGAGCGCGTGATGGTCTTCAGCGGCGACTCGTTCTTCTCGGTGTTCCAGATCTTCAGATAGTCGCGCGCCTTGCGGGCCGGCCGGACGCGCAGGATGATGCCGTTGAGGATCAGCTTCCAGAGCAGGCCCTGATCCTCGATCACCCGCGGATCGGACAGGAATTCCTTGAGATAGACCCGCACGCCGGCGGCATCCGCCGTATCGGGCGTGCCGAGATTGACCAGGAGCACGCCGACGCGTTCCGGCTTCGGCGCGCCGGCAGGCTTCGCGCTCTCGAAGGGGATCACCGTGCTCATGGCCTTGCGCTAGATATCCTTCGCTTGGGAGCTTTGGGCTTCGCGCGTTGCTCCAACCTTGTCAAGCCGAGTGCGGGTTGGCTACGTTCCCGTGCGGAATAAGGGGGAACCATGACGATCGCCGAATGGTGCGTCTTCGGGACGCTGATGCTCTCGCTGCTGACGATCGTATCGGTGAAGTGGACCGGCTTCCGCAGCTTCGACAACGCCAGGCCGCGCGATCCCGACTTCTACGACGATCCGATCCGCTCGCGGGCGCTCGGCGCGCACCAGAACGGCATCGAGGCCTTCCCGTTCTTCGCCTTCGCCGTGCTGCTCGCCGAATTCCGCGTCGGCCCGCTGCGGCTGATCGACGAGCTCGCTGTGCTGTTCCTGATCGTGCGGATCGCCTACGTCTTCACCTATATCGGCAACCGCCCGACGCTGCGCTCGATCCTCTGGAGCATCGGCTTCGCGATCAACATCGCGATCTTCCTGCTGCCGGCGATCAGGGGATATCTGACGAGTTGAGTGCGAATCCGCCCCCTCTCCGTCATCCCCGCGCAAAGGCTTCGCCTTTGCGCGGGGATGACGGATTACCTGGAGTGGGGCTCTACAAACACGTCGCCCGCTCGGCGGCGACGTAGCCGAACAGCAGGCCGAGCCCGAACAGCAGCACAAGGCCCGCGGCGGCGAACTCCAGGCCGCGCATGATGACCATGCCGCCGCCGTCGCGCGCCGCGCTCAGCCGCTCCGCCACGCCGCGCGCCGACACCGCGACCAGCGCGATCGCCGCCACCGTAATGGCGGTGCCGAGCCCCATCACGAAGGTCGCGGCAATGCCGGCCCAGAACAGGCCCTGCGCCAGCGCGAACACCAGCACCAGGAGCGCGCCCGAGCAGGGCCGGATCCCGACGGTCAAGATCGCGCCGAGCCCCCGCCGCCAGCCGCCAGGACCGGCAAGCTCGGCCGGCGTCGGCCCGTGCGAATGGCCGCAATGCTCGTCATGGACGTGTTGCGCGTCATGACCGTGATCGTGGCCGTGATGATGATGGCCACGATCGTCATGCGCGTGACGATGATGGTGATCATGGCCATGGTCGTGGTGATCGTGGTCATGATGGTCGTGATCGTGCCGATGCGCGCCGGCGATCGCCAGCGCCGGGCGCGGCATCTGCAGCGCGCGGAAGAAGCCGCCGCCCTTGACCCACACCAGCCGGGCGCCGAACGCCGCGATCAGCGCGTAGCTTGCGATCTCGATCGCCTTCTCCGCCCCGCACATGGTCTTCGCGGTCGCGTTGAGCAGCCACGCGCAGATGCCCACGATGAGAACGGCGACCACCGACTGCATCAGCGCCGAGGCGAACGACAACACGATGCCGCGCCGCGCGGTCTCGCGGTTGGCGACCATGTAGGAGGAAATCACCGCCTTGCCGTGGCCGGGGCCGGCGGCATGGAAAATCCCGTAGGCAAAGGAGATCACGAGCAGCGTCCAGACCGCCGAGCCGTCGGATTTCGCGGCGCGGATGGTCTGGGAAATCTCGCGATAAAACTCCGACTGTTTGGCCAAGAGCCAGCCGACCAGGCCGCCCTGCGGCTCCGCCGCGCGCGGCGCGCCGAACGGATTTTGCGCCAGCAGCGCATGAACGGCGCCATCGAGCAGCGCAAATGCCGCCAGCACGGCCGCGGACACGGCGAGGCCGCGCGTCATGCGCAAGACGATCGGCGTCATGGGCACTCCACCGAGACCTTGTTGGCGAACATCATACCGAAATTGCCGTTGCCACCGTCGAGAAAGGTCTGCTCGCCGAGCTTCTGCGCGGCGGCGGTGCCGTCACTGTTCGGCCGTTCGAACTGCATCTTGCAGTCCGCCGCGGCGCCGACCAGCTTGACCGGCTCCTTCTCGGCATACTGGAAGTCGATGAAATAGGTCGGGTCGAACACTTCGAGCGAGAGCTGCCTCGCCTTGAACGGCGTCTTCAGCGGCAAGGTGAAGTGCAGCGTCAGCGCCGAATCCTTGTATTCGAGGAAGTAGTCGACCGGTTCAGTGAACTTCTGCTTCTTCCCGTCGCCCTTGGCGAAGGTGAAGTAGGCGTATTCCTTCAGCGACTCGACATTGGTCTGCGCCAGCGGCGCCAGCTCCTCGCGGCTGTAGGCGCCCTTCACCTTGGTCTCGATACCCTGCAGCGCATAGGTCGAGAACATGTCGTCAAAGGTCCAGGCGTGGCGGACCCCCGTGATGGTGCCGTCGGGCGCGTAGATCAGCTCGCTCTTGGCGACGATCCAGACATGCGGATGGGCCTCGGCGGCCGCCGTGCCGAGCACGACGGACACCGCGAGCACGAGCCCGGCAACCAGCCGGTTGAGGGACGGCCGCACCGTCAGGCCGCCTCTGATGTCTCGAGCAGGCCGCGACGGCGCAAAAGCGCGTCCGGCTCGGGCTCGCGGCCGCGGAAGGCGACATAGGCCTCCTCGGGATCGCGCGAGCCGCCCGACGAATAGATGTCGTCATGCAGCCGCTTGGCGGTCGCGGGATCGAAGATGTCGCCGGCCTCCTCGAAGGCGCCGAAGGCGTCGGCGTCCATCACCTCCGACCACATGTAGCTGTAGTAGCCGGAGGCATAGTGGTCGCCGGAGAAGATGTGGCCGAACTGGGTCGGCCGGTGCCGCAGCGAGATTTCGGCGGGCATGCCGATCTTCTCCAGCTCCTTCTGTTCGAAGGCGCGGACGTCCCAGCTCGCCGCCGCCGGCTGGGTATGGAATTCGAGATCGACCAGCGCCGAGGAGACGAACTCCACGGTGGCAAAGCCCTGGTTGAACTTGCGTGCGGCGAGGAAGCGCTTGAGCAGGTCGTCCGGCAGCGCCTCCCCGGTCTGGTAGTGGCGGGCGAAGCGCTGCAGCACCTCGGGCCGCTCCTGCCAGTGCTCGTAGAGCTGCGAGGGCAGCTCGACGAAGTCGGTGAACACGCTGGTTCCGGACAGCGATGGATAGGTCACGTTGGACAGCATGCCGTGCAGGCCATGGCCGAACTCGTGGAACAGGGTCCGCGCATCGTCGGGCGACAGCAGCGACGGCGCGCCGTCGGCGCCCTTGGCGAAGTTGCAGACATTGATGACCAGCGGCGCGACGGCGCCGTCTAGCTTCTGCTGGTCGCGCAGCGAGGTCATCCAGGCGCCGGAACGTTTTGACGGCCGCGCGAAGTAGTCGCCGTAGAACAGCGCCTTGTGCTGGCCGTCGCGGCCCTTGACCTCCCAGACCCGGACATCTGGATGCCAGACCGGGACGTCCTTGCGTTCCTCGAAGGTGACTCCGAACAGGCGGGTGGCGCAGTCGAACGCGGCCTCGATCATGTGGTCGAGCACCAGATAGGGCTTGATCGCGGAATCGTCGAAATTGGCGCGGCGCTGGCGCAGCTTCTCGGCGTAGTAGCGCCAGTCCCAGGACGCCAAGGTGAAATTGCCGCCCTCCTCCGCGATCAGCGCCTGCAGCGCGTCGCGGTCGGCGAGCGCCCGCGCCCGCGCCGGCTTCCAGACCCGCTCCAAGAGGCCGCGCACGGCCTCCGGCGTCTTCGCCATGGAATCCTCGAGGCGGTAGGCGGCGTAGGTCGGGAAGCCCAGGATCTTGGCGGTCTCCTCGCGGAGTCTCAGGATCTCCACGATGGTCGCGTTGTTGTCGTTGGCGTTGCCATTGTCGCCGCGCGCCGTGAAGGCCTTGTAGACCTTCTCGCGCAGATCACGCCGCGACGAGCTTTGCAGGAACGGCTCGACCGAGGAGCGCGACAGCGTCACGATCGCCTTGCCTGGCATGCCGCGCTCTTCCGCCGCAGCCTTGGCAGCCGCCACAAATGTGTCGGAGAGACCGGCGCGGTCGTCCTCGCCGAGCTCCATGGACCACTCCTGCTCGTCGCCGAGCAGATGGTGGCTGAACGAGGTGCCGAGATGGGCGAGGCGCTCGTTGATCTCGGCCATGCGGGCCTTTGCCGCATCGTCGAGGCCGGCGCCGGAGCGGCGGAAGCGGGTGTAGGTGCGTTCCAGCAGCCGCATCTGCTCGCCGGTCAGGCCGAGCGAGGCGCGCTTCTCGTGCAGCATGGCGATGCGGCCAAACAGCACAGCGTTCATCATGATCGGATTCCAGTGCCGCGCCATTCGGGGCGACACTTCCTTGTCGATCTCCAAGATCGCCGGGCTCGAATGCGCCGAGACCAGATCGTAGAACACCGCCGAGACCTTCGACAGCAGCTTGCCGGAGCGCTCCAGCGCCGTGATGGTGTTGTCGAAGTCGGGCAGCGCCGGATCGTGGGTGATCGCAGTCACTTCCGCCGAATGATCGGCGAAGGCCTGCTCGAAAGCGGGCAGGAAATGCTCCGGCTTGATCTCGGCGAAGGGCGGCGTCTCGAGCGGCGTCTGCCATGCCTTCAGGAGGGGGTTGGCCAAAGTCTCGACCTTGGCGTCTGCGCTGGTTCCTGACATCGAATGTCCCGTTTTTCGCCTTGAAAATGCTGCCCAATCTATATCACGCGATACGGCATTTTTGGGCCTTTTGCGCTTGATAGATGGGCACTTTTCGGAGAGATTGCGCCCCCTGAACAGGACCTATTCCATGACCATGCAGCCCTCCACCTCAGGCAACCGCACCATCGTCTGGCCGAGCGTCATCACCGTGATCTCGGCGGCGATCCTGATCGGCGCGGAAGTGTTCGGCGCGGCGTTCGCCGGCGGCTGGGCGCTCGCGATCCTGCTCGGACTCGACGATGTCGCCGCGCACATCCTGCAGGCGGTGCTGTTCGGCATCGGCGTCTTGATCATGATCGCCTTCATCCGCGCCGCGCAGCGCGTCGAGCCGTTCACGCGTCGCGCGTGAGCTTGAGCGATTCAAGAAAGCGCTGCGGCACAGGGCTAAAACGCACACACGCTTCGTTAGTCATTCTTAACAGCCGTTCATCTTCAGCGCCTCCGACGCGTGCTGCGCGCGACATCGCAAGCACGCGTTAGGGAAATTTGCCGCTATCGCAAAAAAATTCTTGCGCCGCGAAGTCAAAAGACTTATTTCCTGCCTTGCCCAATTTCGCACGTGCCTGTGGTCGTGTGTCAGTCGGTAGGTATCCGGACAAGAGGCCGGACAGCCGCCAAGGGGTGGAAGAACCGAGGGTCGCTTACGTCCATCAGGACACGAGGCGGCCAGCATCTCTCTCCAGGGATGCCGTTGAAGGTCTCACCACTCTTTGCAACCGTGACTGGCAGCCGGAGGCGAACCGGCGCACCCCGCTCTCAACGGGGGACGCGACTTAAAGCAACGACGGATCGGGCTTTTTTGGTCTCTACCGGCGGTCCAACGCCGGCCCGGGCTACTGAAAAGGCTTGTCCTTCATTGCCAGGTGAGCGGGCGGGAAACTCTCCCAACCAATCCACGGCAGCACAGTCTGGTTTGAGTCTCTTGGCCTCAACGCGCCTCCATCGCGCGATGTGGCCGAAGCGCTCTTACCCGACGTCACGTTGATGCGGATCCCGTCGCTGGGGCCGTTGGAGAGTGCCATGACTGAACGTATCCAGGAATTCCTGCGCAACCGCCGCCAGGATGGTCTCGACACCGAGCCGTGCCTCGTCGTCGACCTCGAAGTCGTGCGCGACAACTACCAGACCTTCGCGAAGGCGCTGCCGGACAGCCGCGTGTTCTACGCGGTGAAGGCTAATCCTGCGCCCGAAGTGCTCTCGCTGCTGGCCTCGCTCGGCTCCTGCTTCGACACCGCGACCGTCGCGGAGATCGAGATGGCGCTGGCCGCCGGTGCGACGCCGGACCGCATCTCCTATGGCAACACGATCAAGAAGGAGCGCGACATCGCGCGTGCCTTCGCGCTCGGCATTCGCCTGTTCGCGGTCGACTGCGCCGCCGAGGTCGAGAAGGTCGCCCGCGCCGCCCCCGGCGCCAAGGTGTTCTGCCGCATCCTCTATGACTGCGCCGGCGCCGAGTGGCCGCTGTCGCGCAAGTTCGGCTGCGACCCGGAGATGGCGGTCGAGGTGCTCGACCTCGCCAAGCGCCTGGGTCTGGAGCCGTGCGGCATCTCGTTCCATGTCGGTTCGCAGCAGCGCAAGGTGAAGGCGTGGGATCGCGCGCTCGCGATGGCGTCGACCGTGTTCCGTGACTGCGCCGAGCGCGGGATCAACCTCACCATGGTCAACATGGGCGGCGGCTTCCCGACCAAGTACCTCAAGGATGTCCCGCCGGTCGTGCAATATGGCCGGTCGATCTTCCGCGCGCTGCGCAAGCATTTCGGCAACCAGATCCCGGAGACGATCATCGAGCCGGGCCGCGGCATGGTCGGCAATGCCGGAATCATCGAGACCGAAGTCGTTCTGATCTCGAAGAAGAGCGACGAGGACGAGGTGCGCTGGGTCTATCTCGACATCGGCAAGTTCGGCGGTCTCGCCGAGACGATGGACGAATCGATCCGCTACGCCATCCGCACCCCGCATGACGGGGCGGATATGACGCCGTGCGTGCTCGCGGGCCCGACCTGCGACAGCGCCGACGTGCTGTACGAGAAGCTGCCGTATCCGCTTCCGGTGACGCTCGAGATCGGCGACAAGCTGCTGATCGAAGGCACCGGCGCCTATACGTCGACCTACTCGTCGGTGGCGTTCAACGGCATTCCGCCGCTGAAGACCTACCACATCTGACCCGCCTCCTTTTCGAGGCCCGATAAACCGGGAGCCGGCCCCGCCGGCTCCTCCCCGATCATTTTTGATTTTCCTGAACGACGCTTGCCGCGGCGTACGACATGCCGTTGCAAGCGGGGACTGACGTGCCATGACTGCAAAACGGAACACCCCCGTTGCCCTCATCCGAGATGCCGCCCCGTTCGCGATCCGTGCGGAGCGTGGCTCGGACGTCGTCGCACGCGAAGCGCTGCTGGATGCCTGCTTTGGCTGCAATCGCCATACGCGCACCTGCCAGCGCCTGCGCGACGGACGCGCGCCCGCCGAAGGCCTGAGCCTTGCGGCCGTGCGCCAGGACGGCCGGCTGGTTGGAACCGTGCGGTTGTGGCACGTCAGCGCGGGGGGCCGCAGCGCGCTGATGCTGGGGCCGCTGGCAGTCGACGACGGCTGCCGCGGCCTCGGCGTCGGCGCCGCGCTGATGCAGCGTGCGCTGGCGGTCGCCAAGGCGCGCGGCCACGGCGCCGTGATCCTGCTTGGCGATGCGCCCTACTACGCCCGCTTCGGCTTCACCGCCGCCAAGACCGGCGAGCTGTCGCTGCCGGGCACGTTCGAGCGCGAGCGGCTGCTCGGCCTCGAGCTTGTCGCCGGCGCGCTGGACTGCGCCTGGGGCATGATCACGCCGACCGGCGCGCCGCTGCCCGAGGCCAAGGCATCGCGGACGCGATCCCGGACCCGGAAGGCACCGCTCGCCGTGCCGCACGCGGCGTAAGGCGGGCCGTCATGTCGGAGCACCTTCCCATCACCGACCGCGCGCGCCCGCGTTGGCGCGGCCTCGTCACCACGGTCATGCTGATCCTGATCTCGGTGATGATCGTCAGGGATATCCTGGTCCGGCGCTGGACCGGCACGCCGCCATCGCCGCCGGACGCCACGTTGCAGTCCCACTAGTGCCGGCCGCACCAGGCCTGAACCAAGAAGGGGTTGCGCGGGCGGCAAAAATGCCCGTAAACCCCGCGCAAAGCCATTTTCAGTCGAGGTCCAGATGTCCCGCCGCCTGATTTCCACCGGCTCGCCCTTTGAGAAGACCGCCGGCTACAGCCGCGCCGTGATCGACGGCGACTTCGCTTTCGTCGCGGGAACCACCGGCTATGACTACGCCACGATGACCATGCCATCGGATGTCACGAGCCAGTCACGGAACTGCTTCAAGACCATCGAGGCCGCCCTCAAGGAGGGAGGCTTTGCGATGGCCGACATCGTTCGCGCGACCTACTACCTCACCGATGCCCGTGACGTGGATGCCCATTTCGCGGTCTGCGGCGAGGTCCTCGGCGACATCCGCCCGGCCGCAACGATGCTGATCGTCGCGGGGCTCTACAAGCCCGAGATGAAGGTCGAGATCGAAGTCACCGCGAAGCGTCGCAACCCCTGATCCACTCTATCCGCCGCTAGGCACTCTCCTGGAGAAAATGATGAGCCCCGCCTCGCAGATCTACGCGAAGATCACAGGTCCCATTGTCATGATCGGCTTCGGCTCGATCGGCAAAGGCACGCTGCCTTTGATCGAGCGGCATCTCGACTACGACGTGTCGCGCGTCACCGTGATCGACCCCAAGGACGAGGGCCGCAAGGCGCATTGCGAGAAGCACAACGTCAAATTCATCCAGAAGGCCGTGACCAAGGACAATTATCGCGACCTGCTGAGCCCGCTGCTCACTGAAGGCGGCGGCCAGGGCTTTTGCGTCAATCTGTCGGTCGATACCGGCTCGACCGACATCATGGAGCTCTGCAACGAACTCGGCGCTCTCTACATCGACACCGTCAACGAGCCCTGGCTCGGCTTCTATTTCGATTCGTCGAAGGGCCCGGAAGCGCGCTCCAACTACGCGCTTCGCGAAGTGACGCTGGCCGCCAAGAAGGCGCGCCCCGCGGGCTCGACGACGGCCGTCTCCTGCTGTGGCGCCAATCCCGGCATGGTCTCGTTCTTCGTCAAGCAGGCGCTGCTCAATGTCGCCGCCGATCTGAAGCTCAATGCCCCGAAGCCGAAGACCAAGGCCGAATGGGCGGACTTGATGCGGCAGGCCGGCGTGAAGGGCATCCACATCGCCGAGCGCGACACCCAGCGCTCCAAGTCGCCGAAAGAGCCTGACGTCTTCGTCAACACCTGGTCGGTGGAAGGTTTCCTGTCGGAAGGCGTGCAGCCGTCCGAACTCGGCTGGGGCACCCATGAGAAATGGATGCCCGAGAATGCGCATACCCACGAAGCCGGCTGCGGCGCCGCCATCTATCTGATGCAGCCCGGCGCCAACACGCGCGTGCGCACCTGGTGCCCGACCCGCGGCGCGCAGTATGGCTTCCTCGTCACCCACAACGAGTCGATCTCGATCGCCGATTACTTCACGGTGCGTGACGCATCGGGCACGGCGATCTATCGGCCGACCTGCCACTATGCCTATCACCCGGCCGACGACGCCGTGCTGTCGCTGCATGAAATGTTCGGCCGCGCAGCGAAGATGCAGGAGAAGCACCACATCCTCGACGAGAACGAGATCGTCGATGGCATCGACGAGCTCGGCGTCCTGCTGTTCGGCCATGACAACAATGCCTACTGGTACGGCTCGCAGCTCTCCATCGAGGAGACCCGCAAGCTCGCGCCCTATCAGAACGCCACCGGCCTGCAGGTGACGTCCGCCGTGCTCGGCGGCATGGTGTGGGCGCTGGAAAACCCGAACGAAGGCATCGTCGAGGCCGACGAGATGGACTTCGATCGTCTGCTGGAAATCCAGATGCCGTATCTCGGCCCCGTGAAGGGCTTCTACACCGACTGGACCCCGCTGACGGATCGTCCGGGACTGTTCCCGGAAGACATCGACACCAGCGATCCCTGGCAGTTCAAGAATATTCTGGTGCGCTGACCCGAAGGGTCATTCCGGGATGCGCGCTTCGGCGCGCAGACCCGGGATCTCGAGATGACTGCGCGAGATTCTCCGGTGCGCGAGTGCGCACCGCTGTTCATCGCTGACGCGATGCCGCGGAATGACCTCGTCATCTCGCCATGTAGTCGAACGCGACCGAGCCGAGGCCGAGCGTCAGGTCCGCCTTGAAATGCAGCGCCGAGACCACCTCGCGCACCGGCAGGCGGGCGACGTCGCACAGCGCGTGCGGAAACAGCCCGAGCGCGGCGGGACCGGTCCAGGCCTCCTTCAGCGTGATGTCTTCCAGATGAAACCGCACCAGCTCGCAGATCCGCGGGCTGCCGTCGACGTGCGGGATGATTTTCAGAATGAAGTTCGGCGCTGTCATCGATTTCAGCACGGTGTCGAGGTCGACCTTGCGGTGCTTGTAGCCCATGGTGGCGGAGGCGCAGAGCACCGAGCCGTAATGCAGCGAGCCGACCAGCACGTCGCTCTCGACCTCGATCCTGGGCTTTGCCAGCTTCTTCGGAAATCCCCACAGCTCGCGGCCGCCGGCGATCGGACCCTCGTCGTCGAGATACATCGCGTGGGTGTAGGCTCCCTCCTCGCCCCTGAAGCGAACCGGGATCACCTGCCCGGTCTCGGTGTAGTCGCCGAACCCGGTCGAGTCCGGCATGCGGATGAACTCGTACTTCACCACAGGCTCGGCGACCTCGAGCGGCTCCGGCACCACGGCGGCGAGCGCTTCCGGGTCGGTCTTGTAGGTGATGATGAAATATTCGCGGTCGAAGAACCGGTAGGGCCCCGGCGGAAACGACGGGTTGGTGAGCGGCATCGAATAGGCGGTGCGCCGGACGTCCTCGATCTTCATGGCAGGCCCCATCTGTCGTTGGCAAGACGACAGATTATGGAGGGCGTCGGCGGCGGAGGCGAGACCGTATAATCGGCAGCGTCCGTCAAATCCGCGTCACAATGCGGGCCGCGGCGTGCCTACTTTTTCTCGATCGGCGGCGCGGTCTTCTCCGCGGGCGCGGGCGGCAGCACCGGCTTGGCGCCGGACTTCTGTGCCTCGTCGTCGGGACGCGCGGGCTGCGGCGCCGGCGTGGTCGGCCGCTCGCCGCCCGGCTTCGACTCGGCCGGCGGCGCCGTCTTCTGCGGCTCGGGCGTCGGCGTCGGTTGCAGCGGCTGGGTCGCCTGCGCGATCTCCTGCGGCGGGGCCGCATTGATCGCGTGCAGCGAAAGCACCGCGATCGCAACGCCCGCAGCCACCAGCGTCGAGGCGATCAGCATGTCGATTCGCAACCTGGTCCGATCCACAGCCATCTCGTTCACCTGCGCCTTGTCCGCGGGGTCAACGATCCGGCCACGGCATGGTTCCGAAGCGGCGCCTGCGGGAACCGCGGCTCAATCCGTGGTGCTGACCTCCCAGGTCGCGTGCCGCACGCCGGGCTGATGCTGCAGGTCGACCACCACGGCGTTCAATTCGTTGGGCTCGACCGCGGTCGAGACCAGCGTCGCCACGATCTCGAGGAAGTCGTCGCCGGCCTCGACCACGTCGACATCGGCGACCGGATAGTTCGCGGCCTCCAGCTTCTCGACCAGGCGGTCGCGCATGTCGGGCAACGCCTCGGGAGTCACGGCGAGCTTGAAATAGTAGGTCGCCTCCGAGGCCTTCTCGTTCAGCGGGATGCGGTTGATGGCGTTGACCAGCGGACGCAGCAGCGTGTTGCCCGCGATCACGAACAAGGTCAGCGCCGCCGCCTGCGCCACGAGGTCAGCACCGGCGCAGGAGCCGACCGCGGCCGAGGCCCACAGCGTCGCCGCGGTGTTGAGGCCGCGCACATCCATGCCCTGCTTCATGATGACGCCGGCGCCGAGGAAGCCGATCCCCGACACCACATAGGCGATCACCCGGACCGCGCCGTCGGCGCCGGCCAGATGCATCGCGAGGTCGACGAAGGCTGCAGCGCCGACCGCGACCAGCACATTGGTGCGCAGGCCCGCGGTGCGCTGCCGGTACTGTCGCTCGGCGCCGATCAGGGTGCCAAACACAAAGGCCGTGGTCAGGCTGACCAGCGTGTCGATGAAGTCGGCGAGCTGGAACGTGGTGAGAAATCGCATGACGCTGCGGCCCCGGCGCGAGCTTCGTCTTTTGACGCGTTTTCTTCACGCGAACCGGTACCCACTTCGCTCGAAAACGCTTCGTCTGCCGCGATCTCTTACAGTTCCACGATGCCCGCGTCACCATCTTCCGTGCCGAAGGCGAGCAGCGTGCCCTTGGCATTCCATCCGAGCGCCGAAACCGCCGTGCCGGCGTTCCGGCGCACCAGGATCTCGGCGCCGTCCTCGAGGCGGACCATCAGCACGGTGCCGTCGGCATAGCCGACCGCCATGATGTCGTTCTTCGGATGGCAGGCGACCACCGCGACCCGCGCCGGCATCGGCGCCAGCATCGCCGGCTCCTTGCCCATCGGCCCGTCCTTGCTGGTGAACGGCCAGACGATCACGGTATCGGCGCCCGAGGTCGCGAGCCCCTTGCCGCCGACGCTCCATGACATCGAGCGGACGCGGCCGGGATAGCCGCTCATCCGCATGTGCCGGTTGTCGGCGAGCCGCCAGCCATGCATCGCGGGCTCGTGCATCGCGGTGACGAGGAATTTGTTGTCCGGGCTGAACATGACGGCGAGATGCGAGCCGGCCCATTCCAGAAATTCCGGATTGGCCGCCATGTTGGGAAACCACAAGGTCACGCCGTTGTAATGCGCGATCGCGAGCCTCAGGCCCTTCGGCGCAAAAGCAAGCCCGCCGACGGTCGACGGCACCTCGAAGGTTTTCTCTTCGCCCTTGGGATTGCGCACGAAGGCGGTCTTGCCCGCCGACCACGCCACGGTGCCGTCGCTGTGCAGCGCGACATTGTCGATCCAACGCCGCTTGGCGTCGGTCGCAATGACAGAGGTCTCGCCCTTGGCGTCGATCGCGATCAGCTTGCCGTCGTCACCGCCGGTGACGAGCCGCTTGCCGTCGGAGGCGGCGCACAGGATGGCGCCGAAATGCGTCTCCGTCCGTGTGATCTCGCCGTCGGCGGTCGCGATCGCAACACCCTCCTCGGCGCCGACGAAGAACGCGCGGTCGCCAAGGAAATGCACCGAGCTCACCGCCGCGCCGAGCGGCAACGGCTTGACGCGGTCGGTGATCGAAACGATGGAAGAAGGGGCCTCGCCCGGATCGAACTCTTTCATCACGTGGTGATGCACTGCTCGAAGCCGTCGCGAATCGCCTGCTCGGGCAGTTCGCGACCGATGAACACGACACGGCTCTCGCGCTTCTCGCCGTCCTTCCATTTCCGCTGATGGTCGCCCTCCAGCATCATGTGGACGCCCTGGAACACGTAGCGGTCGTCATCGCCGGTGAAGGCGAGGATGCCCTTCGAGCGCAGGATCTTCTGGCCCTCGGTGGCGACGAGCTGCTGCAGCCAGGGCATGAACTTGGTCGGGTCGAGCGGCTTCTCCGAGCGCAGCGACAGCGACTGCATCTCCTCGTCGTGATAATGCTTCAACCCGCCATGGCCATGGTCGTGATCATGGTGGTGGTGATGATCATGGTCATGGTGATGATGATCGTGATCGTGATCGTCGCCGGCCTCGAGGAAATCCGGCTCGATCTCCAGGATGCGGTCGAGATCGAATGCACCGCGCTCCAGCACATCGGTCAGTCCGACCTGGCAACGCTCGGTGCGGTGCAGCTTGGCATAGGGATTGATGCCGCGGATGCGGGCCTCGACCTCGGCGAGCTCGGGCTTGGAGACCAGGTCGGTCTTGTTCAGCACGATGACGTCGGCGAACGCGATCTGGTTCTTGGCCTCCGGCGCGTCCTTGAGGCGGTCGCTCAGCCATTTGGCATCGGCGACGGTCACAACCGCGTCGAGCCGGGCGTTCTTCTGCACGTCCTCGTCGACGAAGAAGGTCTGCGCGACCGGCGCCGGATCGGCAAGGCCGGTGGTCTCGACGATGATGGCGTCGAACTTGCCCTTGCGCTTCATCAGGCCGTCCATGATGCGGACGAGGTCGCCGCGCACGGTGCAGCAGACGCAGCCATTGTTCATCTCGAACACTTCCTCATCGGCGCCGATGATGAGGTCGTTGTCGATGCCGATCTCGCCGAATTCATTAACGATGACGGCGTATTTCTTGCCGTGGTTTTCCGACAGGATGCGGTTCAACAGCGTGGTCTTGCCGGCGCCGAGATAGCCCGTCAGCACGGTCACAGGAATTTTTTGCGAAGCTTCAGCCATAACAACTCCGAAGGAACTTGGGGCCGCGCTCAATCCCGGCAGGGAGGGCCCCTGCCCTAGTCGGCGAGCGCGCTGGTCAGGGCCTTTATATTGTGCCTGACCATATCAATGTAAGTGGGTGCATCGCCCTTTTCGGCCGTCAAACCGTCCGAATACAGGGTGCCGCCGACCCGGGCGCCGGTCTCGGCCGCGATCCGCTCGATCAGGCGGGGATCGCTGATATTTTCGAGAAAAACTGCCGGAATTTTCGCAACCTTGATCTGGGCGATGATCGCGGCGATATCGCGCGCGCTGGGCTCGGAATCGGTGGACACGCTGAGCGGCGAGAAGAACGTGACCCCGTAGGCGTCGGCGAAATAGCCGAAGGCGCCATGGGTCGAGATCACCTTGCGCCGCGCCTCCGGCACTTTCGCCACCGCCTCGTGCACCTCGCGGTCGAGCGCCTCGAGCTTGGCCAGATAGGCGTCGGCATTGGCCTTGAAGATGGCCGCCTGGTCAGGGGCCGCGGCGATCAGCCCGTCGCGAATATTGACGACGTAGATCTTCGCATTGGCCACGGATTGCCAGGCATGCGGGTCGTCATGGCCACCCATCTTTCGTGGCATGATCCCCTTGGTCGCCACCGCGATCGGCGCCTTGCTGCCCGAGGCCTGCAGCAGCCGCGGCATCCAGCCTTCGAAGCCGAGGCCGTTGATGACCACGAGCTTGGCGTCGGCGACCTTCTTGGCGTCTGCCGGCGTCGGCGCGTAGACATGGGCATCGCCGTCGGGCCCGACCAGCGCCGTCACGTCGACATTATTGCCGCCGACATTGCGCACCATGTCGGCGAGGATCGAGAAGCTCGCGACGACATTGATGCGCTCCACGGCGCGCGCCGGTCCGCTCGCCAGCAGCAGCGCCAGACCAATCAAACCGAACAATCGCCGCATCGTACTCACGCCTCGAGATGGCGGCCGGGAAACAGCTGCCGCACCAGGCCGCTGACATTGCCGAACAGCAGCGACACAATATAGAGCCCCGCCGCGACCAGGATGATCGCGGGACCGGAAGGAATCCGGGTCTGGTACGACAGCACCAGCCCGGCATAGCCCGACACAATCGCGCTCGCGACCGCGATGCAGATCATGGTGGTGATGTCGCGCGACCAGAACCGCGCGATGCCCGCGGGCAGGATCATCAGTCCGACGCCGAGCAGCGTGCCGAGCGCGTGGAAGCCGTTGACGAGGTTGACCACGACGAGTGCGAGGAAGGCGAGATGCGCCGGCGCGCCGGCCCGGCTCACGGTGCGCAAAAATACCGGATCGACGCATTCGATCACCAGCGGGCGATAGATCACTGCGAGCACCAGCAGCGTGAGGGTGGCGTTGAACGCGATCACCAGCAGGGTCTGGTCGTCCATCGCCAGGATGTTGCCGAACAACACATGCAGCAGGTCGATATTGGTGCCCTTGATCGAAACGATCGTGACGCCGAGCGCGAGCGAGACCAGATAGAAGGTCGCGAGCGAGGCGTCCTCCTTCAATTCGGTGGTGCGGGCGACGAGGCCCGCGAGCAGCGCCACGGCAAAGCCGGCGATCAGGCCGCCGGTCGTCATCGCGAACAGGTTGAGCCCGGACAGCAGGAAGCCGATCGCAGCCCCCGGCAGGATCGCATGCGCCATGGCGTCGCCGACCAGGCTCATCCGCCGCAGCATCAGGAACACGCCGATCGGCGCACCGCCGAGCGACAATGCGATCACCGCCGCCAGCGCGCGGCGCATGAACTCGAATTCGGTGAAGGGCGTGACCAGCGCGTCTGAAAGCATCGGCGTCAAGCGGCCCGCGAGCGTGGATCGGCGGCGCAGGCCGCGGCGCTGTCGTCGAACGCCTCGCACATCCGCATCGCGACCATCAGATTGTCCGCCGTCAGCGCCTCGGCGGTCGGTCCCCATTCCACCGGGCCGCGCGCCAGCAGCAGCGTCTCCGGGAAATTGTTACGCACCATGTCGAGGTCGTGCAGTGCCGCCAGCACGGTGCGCCCCTCGCCGTTCCAGCGCTTCACCAGCGCCAGCAAGTCAGCTGATGTCTTGGCGTCGATGGCGTTGAAGGGTTCGTCGAGCACGATCAGGCGGGCGTCCTGCAACAGCACGCGCGCGAACAGCATGCGCTGGGTCTGGCCGCCGGACAGCGTGCCGATCGGTCGGTTCTCGAAACCGTTGAGGCCGACCGCGGCGAGCGCCGCCAAAATCTTCTCGCGCGCGGCCCTGCCGATGCCGCCGAAGAAGCCGGTCGAGCGCCACAGCCCGGTGCCGACGAAGTCGAACACCGAGATCGGGAAGCTGCGGTCGATGTCGGCAGACTGCGGCAGATAGGCGATGTCGCGGTGATCCAGCCCGTCGAGATCGATCACGCCGGACAGCGGCTTGAGCACGCCGGCGATGCCGCGCAGCAGGGTCGACTTGCCGGCGCCGTTCGGGCCGATCACGGCGAGCAGCGCACCCGCCTCGACGGCACCATTGAGATGATGCACCGCCGGGTGGCGGTCGTAGCCGAGCGTGACGTCGCGGAAGGTAACAAGAGCAGCCACCGGTCTCACCTCATCGCCAGCCAGACGACCGCCCACAGGCCGGCACTGACCGCAAGCGCCGCGAGCAGCCGGACCGGCACGGGCATGCGCAGGATCGACCAGTGCGCGGCCTGCGCCGGATGCGCGTGCGGGGCGTGGCTGTGCCCGTGGGGGGCGTGGCCGTGATGGTGGTGCTCGTGGGTGTGCGTATGCGCCATGGAACGACTGTTATATTATAACATAACGCGAGTCTACAAACGAGGAACTCATGGCCGATCCGCAAAACCGGGGGGGATTTGAGCTGCGGCGGGGGCAAGTCGCTTGTCTACCAGCTTGTCTATGCGAGCTAGACCCAAAGCTGCCCATCCCGTCACCCTGAGGTGCGAGCGGAGCGAGCCTCGAAGGGCGACGGCCCGGCTGGTGGCCGTGCATCCTTCGAGGCTCGCAAGAGCTCGCACCTCAGGATGACGGGATGTACTGGATCGCTTGGTCGAGCCGGGCGATGACAGCTTTAATGGTGACGCAGCTTCGCATTCTGGCGGCATGTTATCGATTGGCGCGTGCGGAAAATACCGGCGGAAGGCCTTCGGCGACGGAGAGTCAGCCCTTATGCGACCAGCACATAGACCAGCATGGCGGCGGTGATCGCCATCCAGACGAGCGAGAGGCGGAAATACAGCAGGTCCCGATTCATGGGCGCGAGCGTACACGCCCGCGCTGACACCAACCTTTCACCAGGTTAAGGCATCGCGGATTTGTTCACTAAGCACGCCAGCGGAGCGGATTGGTGGTTGGCACGCCGAAAGACACAGCTCCGGCCCTCAATATAGGAACATGGCAATCGCCATGAGGATGACCGGGCTTAGCCCCATCAGCACGACAAACACGCTGTAAAGTAGGTTGCCCATAACGCCGCCCTACGTTGGAAGGGGAAGCTATGCCGGGAGGAACTCGGCAAGCCAGTGCAGTTTGTGCCAGCGGTGTTCGAGCTTTGGGAATTACCCAGTTATCTCCGCGACCTAGCTGGACACCCCCGTAACATTACGGGGGCGACACAGCTCAGGCAGAGAAAAGGGCGACGAGCGCCACCACCGCCAAAGCGGTAGCGACGCACCCTGCGATCATGACCCAGTCCTGACGCTTCGCCATGCCGGGCACGCTCACCCTGGCCAGCGCAGGTCATATTGACCTAGGTCAACCGGCCAAAATCATTCATCGGCCGTCGAGGCATCACGCAACGAAGCGCTCTCACGCCTCGCGCACGTAACTCTTCAACCGTGCCTGGAGCACCGCGATCACCTGGTCGCGGACCGGATCGCGGGAGCCTTTGAGCCAGGCGGCGGCGAGCGGCAGCCGGCCGGCGCTGCTGCCGCGCTTCAGGCGGAGCGGCACAAAGCGGACGCCGGGGATCGCCATCCGCGCGGTCCAGCGCGGCACGATGGCGACGCCGAGCCGCGCTGCGACCATGTTGACGATGGTCTGCTTCTCGTCGGCGATCTCCTGGATGCGCGGCGTCAGCCCGGCCTCGTCGAACAGTTTTGTCGTCAGATCGTGGCTGTGCGGCCGCGAGCGGCGCTCCGGCACGATCAAGGGCTGATCCGCGATGTCGGGCAGCACGATCTGCTTGCGCCGCGCCAGCGCGTGCTTGTGCGACAGCGCCACCACGGCGGTCTCCTGCAGCAGCGGGACAAACTCGATGCGCCGGTCGGGCCGCTCCGGCGGGCGCACGAACGCAAGGTCGAGCGCGCCCGACAAGAGCTTCGGCAGCAGGCGGATGGTCTTCTCCTCGAGCAGTTGCACCGCGACGTCCGGATAGGCGGCGCGAACGTCGCGCAGCAACGGCGGCAAGAGGCCGGCCGCGGCGCTGTCGATCGCGCCGATCCGGAACCGCCGCGCCTGTGGCTTGCGCAGGCGGCGGCGAAAGCCGTTCTCGATCGCCTCGGCGCGGCCGAGCAGCGCGCGGCCCTCGCGCAGCAGCACAGCCCCGTCCTCGGTCAACGACACCGCGCGCGTCGTGCGCGCGAACAGCCGCACCCCGAGATCCTCTTCCAAGAGCTTGATGTGGCGACCCAGCGCCGACGGCATCATCTGCAGGCGCTGCGCGGCGCGGCCGAAATGCAGTTCCTCGGCAGCCGCGACAAAGCAGCGAAGCTGGTGCAGTTCCAAGACGTCGCTTCCTTATGCCCTGCGTTCGTCATGGCCGGGCTTGTCCCGGCCATCCACGTCTTTCTTTGCCGCCAAGACGTGGATGCCCGGCACAAGGCCGGGCATGACGCCAAGTGAGACCGGGCCCGATTATATCATTTTTTTGTATAAACCGGCGCGGCTTGAAGCGAAAGGGCGCGAGCTTCTAGGCTTTCCGATAGCGCGCGACAGGCGCCGTCCCAACAAACAAGACGAACCCGGGGAAGAAGCCCATGGAAAGCGAGCTTGGCACGCGCGTATTGCGCAAGATCTCACTGCGCATCGTGCCGTTCATCATGCTGCTGTACTTCGTGGCCTTCATCGACCGCGTCAATATCGGCTTCGCCTCGCTGACCATGAACAAGGACATCGGCCTGTCGCCGACCGTCTATGGCTTCGGCGCCGGTATCTTCTTCTGGGGCTACTTCCTGTTCGAGGTACCCTCCAACATCATCCTGCACAAGATCGGCGCGCGGATCTGGATCGCGCGGGTGATGATCACCTGGGGCCTGGTCTCGGCGGCGATGGCGCTGGTGCAGGGCGCGACCAGCTTCTATGTGCTGCGCTTCCTGCTCGGCGCTGCGGAGGCCGGCTTCTTCCCCGGCATCATCCTCTATCTGTCCTACTGGTTCCCGGCGCGGCAGCGCGCCGCCGTCACCGCGCTGTTCATGGCGGCGGCGCCGCTCTCGACCGTGCTCGGCTCGCCGCTCTCAGGTGCGCTGCTGGAGATGGACGGAATGCTCGGCTTCAAGGGCTGGCAATGGCTGTTCGTGCTGGAGGCGGTGCCCGCCGTGCTGCTCGGCTTCGTCGTGCTGGGCTTCCTGACCGACCGGCCGGAGCAGGCCAGATGGCTTGCCGACGACGAGCGCGCCTGGCTGGTCAAGACCATGAAGGCCGAGACCGACGGCAAGGCCTCAACCGCCAGCCACAGCATCTGGCGCGGTCTCGCCGACCCGCGCGTGCTGGCGCTGGCGCTGGTCTATTTCGGCACCTCGGCCGGGCTCTACACACTTGGGGTGTGGGCGCCGCAGATCATCAAGGCGTTCGGCCTGTCGTCGATCCAGGTCGGCTTCCTCAACGCGGTACCGGCGACGGTTGCCGTGATCGCGATGGTGTTGTGGGCGCGGCATTCCGACCGTACCGGCGAGCGCACCTGGCACGTGGTGCTGGCCTGCCTGATAGCCGCGGCGGGACTTGCGCTTGCCGGGCTGTGGACCGGCCTTGCCGCCGTGATCGCGGCGCTGACGCTGGTCAATATCGGCATCTCCTCATCGAAGCCGCCGCTATGGAGCATGCCGACCATGTTCCTGTCGGGCTCGGCCGCCGCGGCCGGAATCGCCACCATCAACTCGATCGGCAATCTCGGCGGCTTCGTCGGGCCGGCGATGATCGGCTGGATCAAGGAACGCACCGGCAGTTTCGAGGGCGGCCTCTATTTCGTCGCCGGCCTCCTGGTGCTCTCGGCCGTGCTCACGCTGCTGCTGTCGCGCGCGCAGAGCGCGCCGGCACAATCCGAACCGCAACCCAATCCCGTGCGAACCCGCTAACCACTCATCCGGAGACAACCCATGCGTACCCATTCCATCGCCGCCATCCCCGCCGACGGCATCGGCCCCGAAGTGATCTCCGCGGGCGTCCGCGTGCTGGAGGCGCTGGCGAAGCGCAGCGGCGACATCAGCTTCAACGTCAAAACCTTCGACTGGGGCTCGGACTACTACAAGAAGCACGGCGTGATGATGCCGGCCGACGGGCTCGCGGAGCTGAAGAACTTCGACGCGATCTATTTCGGCGCGGTCGGCGCGCCCGATGTGCCCGACCACATCACGCTGTGGGGCCTTCGCCTGCCGATCTGCCAGGGCTTTGACCAGTACGCCAATGTGCGGCCGACCAAGATCCTGCCCGGCGTCGCCTCGCCGCTGCGCAATGTCGGCGTCGGCGATCTCGACTGGGTCATCGTGCGCGAGAATTCCGAGGGCGAATATGCCGGCATGGGCGGCCGCGCACACAAGGGCCTGCCGGAGGAAGTCGGCACCGAAGTCGCCGTCTTCACCCGCGTCGGCGTGACGCGGATCATGCGCTATGCGTTCCAGCTGGCGCAGTCGCGGCCGCGCAAATTCCTCACCGTGGTGACCAAGTCGAACGCGCAGCGCCACGGCATGGTGATGTGGGACGAGATCGCCGCCGAGGTGGCGAAGGACTTCCCCGACGTCACCTGGGACAAGATGCTGGTCGACGCCATGACGGTGCGGATGACGCTCAATCCGAGGAGCCTCGACACCATCGTCGCGACCAATCTGCACGCCGATATTCTCTCCGACCTTGCCGGCGCGCTGGCCGGCAGCCTCGGCGTCGCGCCGACCGGCAACATCGACCCGCAGCGCCGCTACCCCTCGATGTTCGAGCCGATCCACGGCTCGGCCTTCGACATCACCGGCAAGGGTATCGCCAACCCGGTCGCGACCTTCTGGACCGGTGCGCAGATGCTGGAGCATCTCGGCGAGAAGGACGCCGCGGCGCGCCTGATGGCGGCGGTGGAGAAGGTGTGCGCCGCCGGCGTGCTGACGCCCGACGTCGGCGGCAAGGCGACGACCAAGGAAGTCACCGACGCGGTGATCGACGCGATCCATGGGTCGAATGTGTGAGGGGGCGGTCGCTATCCGCGAACTCCGTCCGCCTCTCCCGCTTGCGGGGTCGAGACGAGCGAAGCTCGCTCTTAGGCCGGCGCGCAACGCGCGACGCGAAGCGTCGTCCGAAGCGCGGCGGGTGGGGGGCTCTCTCCACAGCGTGACTCGCGGAGAGAGCCCCCACCCCACCCTCCCCCGCAAGCGGGAGAGGGAGCCAGCCACCGTGGCTCACCTGACGAAGGATCTGGTGCACCTGCTTCCGGAATCCTGGATCGACCTCCACGCGGACAGTTTTACGCAACTCGCCGATATGCTCGTGCCGGCGTAGCGACGCAAGGGGCGACCCGGCCGAGAGTGCTCACCTCACGAAAACGTCCCCGCCTCCGCGCAATTCGTTAGCCGCGCCGGGACGCCGACGGCGGTGCAGCCGGCGGGCACATCCGTCGTGACAAGCGCGCCGGCGCCGATCCTGGCGAAATCGCCGATCGAGAGATGTCCGATCACGGTGGCGCCGGCGCTGAGCAGCACGCCGCGGCCGATCTTCGGCGCGCGGCGCGGATCATCCTGATGCCGCGCGATGGTGACGTTCTGCAAAATCGTGACCTCGTCGCCGACCGAGGCCAGCGCGCCGATGATGATGCCGGTGCCGTGATCGAGGAACACAGCGGTTCCGATCCGGGCCGACGGGTGAATGCTGATCTGCAACTGGTCCGCCGTCGCGCTTTGCATCATGAGCGCAAGGTCGGGGCGGTCCTCGCGCCACAGCCAGTTCGATACCCGCCAGGCTTGCAGCGCGACGAAGCCCTTGAAGTTGAGCAGCGGCGGCAGGAAGCCCGTGATCGCCGGATCACGGCGCACGATGGCTGTGAGATCGGTGGCCGCGGCATCGACCAGCGCGGGCTCGGCCGCATAGGCTTCGCGGGCCGCGCGCATAAACTGCGCACGATCCTCTTCCGCGCGGCCGATATGCCGGCCGATCAGAAAGGCGAGCGCGCCGCCGAGGTCACCCTGATCGAGGATGAAGGCGGCCGACGCCTCGAGGAAGGGATCAGCCGCGATCGCGGCTGCCGCTTCGCGCCGGATCGCAAGCCAGAGATCGCCAGCCGTCACAGTCACCGATCCCGCCATGGTCTTCACCTCATCGTCCGGATTCCCAAACGATAGAGTGGGCGTCACCGCCCCAAAATGCAAACCGCCCGCTTGCTCATCGCAAACGGGCGGCTCAGGGCCATCAGGTTCTATGGGGGCACATCGCCTGAGGGCTCAGTGCTTGCCTCGCACGATCAGCCCTGCGGCGGCTGGTCACTCGGCGGGGTCGGACGGGTCTTGTGCTGCGCCATGAAGGCGTCGAACTCTTCCTTGTCCTTGGCGTGACGCAGGCGATCGAGGAAGTTCTTGAACTCGACCTGCTCCTCCTCGAGACGGCGCAGCGTGTCCTGACGGTACTCGTCGAAGGCGCGGTTGCCGCTGGAGGGCGGACCGAAGCCGCCGAACGGGAAGCCGCGGCGCTCCATGCGGCTCTTCATCCGCTCCATCTTGTCCTGCATCCGCTCCATCTTGTTCTGCCAGCGATCCATGTCGTTGTGACTCCAACAGGCCATCTTTCTGCTCCCGAGTGTGAAAAAGAGAAGGGCGAGGCCGATCGGCCACCAGATCATGAAGCCGAGGATGATCCCGGCGATCTTCAGGGGATGCCACGGCGTCGCGTAGAAGTAGGGACGGTAGGGCTCTTCGACGGGGCCGCGCCAGCGATTGACATCAGCGGTGTAGGCCATTTCCTTCTCCATCACGGCATCACGCCGTTGTGAATGTAAATAACATTTACATAGGTAGCGGATCCCTTGGGAAAGTCAAGCAGCGCGGATGACGCACCCTTCGGATTATTTTTGGCTCTGCCGTTGAACCTTATTTCGGCTTGCCCCACGGACCGGCCGGCTTTTCGTCGGCTGCCGCGGTTCCAGGCCTGCGGTCGGTCGGGAAGCCCAGCCCGCGCAGATAGATCAGCACTTCGGCCTCGAGCAGGTCCTCCGGCGACATCGGCAGCTTGCGCCGCGCGGCATCGCCGCGGCCGAACAGCGAGGCGACGCCGTGCGACATCGCCCAGATGTGCAGCGCCATCATCATCGCCGGCGGACGCGGCATGCCGGGCGGCGCCAGTGCCGCGAGCCGTTCGGCAGCGGCGCGGATGATCGCAAAGGCGCGCTCGCTCGCGGCCATCAGGGTCGGATTGGAATCGACCGGCAGGCCGGATTCGAACATCGCCGAATAGAACGCGGGCTCCTCGCGGGCGAAGGCCAGATAGGCCTTGCCGACGCGCTCGAACGCCGTGACGGTGTCGGGGCGGCCGTCGTCCCAGGCCTGCGTCAGCAGCGATTCAAACTGCTCGAAGCCGCGTTGCGCGATGCTGGCGATCAACTCGTCACGGTCGCGGAAGTGGCGGTACGGCGCGGCGGGGCTGACGCCGGCCATCCGCGCGGCATCGGCGAAGGTGAAGCCGGCCGGCCCCTTCTTCGAGATCAGGTCGAGGGCGGCCTGCAGCAACGCCTCTTTGAGATTGCCGTGATGATAGCCGCGCTCGGCGCGGCCTTGGTCCTTGCGCCAGCTCATGTGAACGGCTTTTACATGAGCCGGCGGTAAAGGTCACTAGCGGGGCGGCGGCGCGTCAATCAAGATTAACGGACCAGTCAGTCGGGGGCTTCCGCGCAACGCCGTCAGGCGCGTTGCATGACTAGGCGGGGACGTAGGTCAACCTGATCGTTTTTTCGCCTATCCGGTCGCTTGCCACCAGGCGGAGCGGCGCGCGGGGCCCGACGAAGAATGGCTTGCCGCGCCCCAGCACGATGGGCCGGAGGTACAGTCGATACTCGTCAATCAGGCCAAGCTCGGTCAGAGTCCCCGCCAGGTCCGGCCCGGCGACTTCGATCTCCCCGTCGAGCCGGGCCTTCAGCCCGCGCACCGCCGCCTCAAGGTCCCCCTCGACCAGTGTCGCGTTGGGTCCGACGGATTTCAGCGAGCGCGACACGACCCACTTTGGCCGTCTCCGCCACACTGCCGCATAGTCGCGCTCCTCCGCATCCCAATCAGGAAGGTCGTCGTCCCAATAGCGCATCACCTCGTACATGCGCCGGCCATACAACATGCCGGCCACACCGCGCACCTGCTCGATGAAATGACGAAAGAGCCCGGTGTCCGGCACCATCGCCTGATGATCGACATAGCCGTCGAGCGACTGGTTCAGTCCGAAGACGAGCTTCGCCATGGCGCAAGACCTCCACTTCAGGGCTTTCAGATTTGCTCGGGCCGGCGTGACCTGACTCGCCAATCGCGAGCGGAGGCCTCTCCGCGAGTTACACAGTGGAGAGGGCCTCCATCCGCCGCGCTGCGCGCGACGACCTCCCCGCGCGCAAGCGGGAGAGGTTCAGGGAGCCCATGGCCGGAAACGATTGCCTATCGCCCGGGGATCGGCAGCACCGGCATGATTTCCACGGCTTCGCCCGGGAAGATCGAAAAATGCGGGTGGTTCTCGAACAGCTTTGCCGCCGCTTCATGCGAGGGCGCGCGCACCACGGTGAAGCCGGTCATCAGATTGGCGATGTCGGTGACGCCGCCCTGCCCGACCTTCTTGGTCTTGCCGAGCGGTCCGCCCATCTCGACGATCACGTCATGGTGCTTCTCGACCCAGGCGCCCCAGGCCGCCATGCCCTGCTGCTCCTTGGCGCGCCGTTCGGCCTCGGGCAGCGCGTTCCAGGCGGCCATGCGCGAGCCGGTGCTGCCGCCACCGAGATAGACGGCGAGGAAGGTGTTGGTGCTCATCTTGCGTCTCCATTGTAGTCGTTGCTGGTTTGACGATCGTTTGCTGGCGCGATGACGCCGTGCGGCGGCATCGCTACGTGTTGCAAGGCCGGATCATGCGGTGTCAGCGCAGCGCCTTGCCCCAGCCGCCCTGCGGATGCTCGAAGGTCGCGGCGGCCTGCTGCACCTCCTCGGAGAAATCGGCCATCTCCTGCACCTGGCGGATCTCGATCATCTCGTTCGCGGTGGCCGGGCATTTCCTGGCCCATTCGATTGCCTCGGCGCGCGAGGCGACCTCGATCATCCAGAAGCCGCCGATCACTTCCTTGGCCTCGGTGAACGGGCCGTCGATCACGACCGGCATGCCGGTGTCGAACTTGACGCGCGCACCTGCAGCCGGCGGATGCAGGCCTTCCAGCGTGATCAGCACGCCGGCGTCCTTCAGCGCCTGATTGTACCGCATCATCGCGGCGACCCGTTCGGGGTCGAGCTCGAGCTTGGCCGGCGCGGACTCGTAGCCGAGCGGGATCATCAGCATCATGAAACGCATTGGTCGGATTTCCTTGCCTGTTGAATCACTCGCAATCTTCACCCTCGTCATGCCGGGAAGCCCCACACGGCGCCGGCCCGGAATCCACGACTTGCGACGGAGATCATGTATTCGGAGCGCATCGCCGGCGCGATATCGCGGAATGACGTCGGGTGTCATTTCCTGCCCACCTGTGCGCGCAGGCGCTCTCCCCGCTCGCGCAGCTCGGGCGTCAGCGCCTCGCCGAAATCCTCCGCGGCAAACACCTGGCGGATTTCGATCTCGGAGCCGACGTCGAACGGCGCGCGCTTCATCCAGTCGATCGCTTCATCGAGCGACTTGGTCTCGATCAGCCAGAAGCCGCAGACGAGATCGCCGGTCAGGCTGAACGGTCCGTGGCTCACGGTGCTCTGCCCGCCGGCATATTTGACCCGCGCGCCCTTGTTGGTCGGGTGCAGGCCCTCGCCGGCCTGCATGACGCCGGCCTTGACCATCTCCTCGTTGAACTTGCCCATCGCGGCGAGCAGTTCGGTGCTCGGCATCACGCCGGCCTCGGTATCCCTGCTCGCCTTCACGATCACCATGAACTTCATCGTCCTGCTCCGTTGTCTTGTTCAGCTGCTTTGCCGGTATCTCCGGTGCTCGTCTCAAGGACGACGCGGGGCTTGCCACGCCGACAGGGTTTGCGAAATTATTTCGGAGGTCATTGCATCGCGCGCCACAGCCCTCAGCGTTCTTGCCTGACGAGCTCTCCGTCCTGGTGCGACGGGCCGAAATAGACGTCGATGCGCGACACCTTGTCGCCGTCGAACACGAAGAACTCGGTGTTGCGAAAGCTCTTGCCGTCGCGCGCGACGCAGCGATAGGTGACGAAGGCCTCGACGCCGTCGACCATGATGCGCTCGATCTCGTGGCGGCCGATCCAGCCGGAGTCGCGCCAGCACTCGGCGAAATAGGTCGGCTTGTCGATGTTCTCGCCATAGGGCGTCGAGAAGCGGAAATCCTCCGCGAACGCCGCCTCGACACTCGCGCGGTCATCGGCGAGGTAGGCGGCGAAAAGGGAGCGGATGATCTCCGCCCTGTTGCCAGCTGCAGCCATGTCGTCTCCCACACGTATTGCCCGGGCCTCCGGAGCGGCCAGCGCTCCGGAAACCCGGGCCTCAGGGAGATGACGAGCGAGACGGCGCGAAAGCGACATCACGCCACAATTTATTTTTGGAACCGGATCGGAGGCCGGCTTGCTTCAGGTTTCCTGCGGGAACATGCCGAAATAGGGCTCGGCCTCCTTCAGGACGCGCGCGAAGGACGGCCGCGCCATCAGCCGCTCGAGATAGACGGCCAGTTGCCGATGGCCATCTCCGAACGGCTCGACCTTGTTGCCGTAGAACATCGTCGGCGCGGCCGCGCAATCGGCCAACGAGAAATGCTCGCCCATCATCCAGCCGCCCTGCGCGCGTTGCTGATCAAGGATCAGTTGCTGATCGAGGATCGCATAGGAGGTGCGGAGCTGCGCCCGCGCCTCGGCGACGCCATGGGGGTCCTTGCGATCGGCAGGCCGCAGGCGGTCGCCGACCACCTTCTGCATTGGCAGATGGACATAGAGATCGAGAAAGCGGTCGCGCAGCCGGGTCTGCAGCGCGAGGTCCGGATCCTCGGGGATCAGCCTGACGGCACCGGGATAATGCCGGTCGAGATATTCGATGACGATGCTCGATTCGGGCACCGTCTCGCCCCGCGTCTCGTCGCGGAGCACGGGAAAACGGCCGATCGGCGATAGCGCGAGCAGCGCCGCGCGCTCGGCGGGATCGCCGAGATTGACCTTGTTCGGCTTGAACGGCGTGCCGTTCTCGTAGAGCGCAATCAGCGCCTTCCAGCAGAACGAGGACAGCGGGTGGTAATGCAGGGTGAGCGACATCGGAACTCCATCATGGAACCAGTGCCCGGAGGACGAATCGGAGGCCGCCCGGCCGACATCTCGTGCCACGATTATTTTGCGATCGCGGTGAGCAGATACTCGAACCTCGACGCGCCTTCGTCGAGGACGCGAATCAGAGAGCGAGATCGATCGGCGAAGCGGCCGGTAATATCAAACTTCGTAATAGGCCTATCAGCGCTGCTGAAGTGAACGCGTTGCGATCATCCGCATCAGACCAAAGTCGTCCTCGATTTTCGCCCGTAAGATTACGGTGAACATCGCATGCAGATACGGATGATAACGTGCATACTGAAAAAATACGCCGCAAGTTGAAATAGATGCGCGGGTGCATCGGCGCATTGTGCAGTTCGTGCCAGGCGCGCGCGAGCAGCAGGCTTTACCGATGCTAAACGGCTCGCTGCAACCTTTCCGTGAGTTGCCGCGATCCGCTTTTCCCTATCCCTTTCATTTGGACCTTCACGGAGCCCTGATGTTCAGTTTCAGCAACAAGGCCAAGATCGAGAATGCGCTGGCGCAGACTGCCGCGATCGGCAAGTCGCAGGCGGTGATCGAGTTCAAGCTCGACGGCACCATCGTCGACGCCAACGAGAACTTCCTGAATGCGATGGGCTACACGCTCGACGAGATCAAGGGCAAGCACCACAGCATGTTCGTCGATCCGGCCATTCGCGACAGTCAGGACTATCGCGCGTTCTGGGCCAACCTGAACCGCGGCGAGTTTCAGGCCGCGCAATACAGGCGCATCGGCAAGGGCGGCCGCGAGATCTGGATCCAGGCCTCTTACAACCCGATCCTGGACAAAAGTGGCAAGCCGGTCGGCGTGATCAAGTTCGCCACCGACATCACGGCGCAGAAGATTCACAGCATGGAGGAGGCCGGCAAGATCGCCGCGATCGGCCGGGCGCAGGCGGTGATCGAGTTCAACATGGACGGCACCATCGTCAATGCCAACGAGAATTTTCTAAGCGCGCTCGGCTACTCGCTCGCCGAGATCCAGGGCAAGCACCACAGCATGTTCGTGCCGCCGGCCGACCGCGACAGCGCGGCCTATCGCGACTTCTGGGCACGGCTGAACCGGGGCACGTTCGAGGCCGGCGAATTCAAGCGGCTCAGCAAGGGCGGCAAGGAAATCTGGATCCTCGCCACCTACAACCCGATCCTCGACGACCGCGGCAAGCCGTTCAAGGTCGTCAAGTTCGCCACCGACGTCACCCAGCAGAAGGTGAAAACCGCCGACAATGACGGCCAGATCGATGCGATCGGCAAGTCGCAGGCGGTGATCGAGTTCAACATGGACGGCACGATCCGCACCGCGAACCCGAACTTCCTCGCCGCGATGGGCTATTCGCTTGCCGACATCCAGGGCAAGCATCACAGCATGTTTGTCGAGCCCGCTGAGGCGAGCGCGGCCGGCTACCGCGAGTTCTGGGGGGCGCTGAACCGCGGCGAATTTCAGGCCGCCGAATACAAGCGCATCGCCAAGGGCGGCCGCGAGATCTGGATCCAGGCCTCCTACAACCCGATCCTCGATCTCAACGGCAAGCCCTACAAGGTGGTGAAGTACGCCACCGACATCACCGCGCAGGCGATCGGCCGCAAGAAGGCAGACAGCGCGCGCGGCCTGATCGAGGCGGTCGCCGCCGGCAGCGAGGAGATGAGCGCCTCGATCCGCGAGATCTCGGAAACCATGACCAAGTCGAAGCAGAACGCCGCGGTCGCCACCGGCCGGGTCGAGGCTGCCGACGGACAGGCGCAGAAGCTCAATGCCGCAGCTCAGGCGATGAGCGGCATCGTCGAGATGATCTCGAGCATCACCGGGCAGATCAACCTGCTGGCGCTCAACGCCACGATCGAGTCGGCGCGCGCCGGCGAAGCCGGCCGCGGCTTCGCGGTGGTCGCCTCCGAGGTGAAGAGCCTCGCCAATCAGGCCAAGCAGGCGACCGACACGATCTCCTCTGAAATCGACGCGCTGAACTCGATCGCCGCCGAAGTGGTGAGCTCGCTGTCCGAGATCAAGGCGGCGATCGCCGGCGTCAACGAATACATCACCTCCACCGCCGCCGCGGTCGAGGAGCAGAGCATCGTGACGCAGGACATGTCCACCAACATGCAGCGCGCCTCTGCCGAACTCGCAGCGTAAGCCACGGTGCGATCCTCGAAGGATGGGCGGCCCCGGCTGGGGGCCGTGCATCCTTCGAGACGCGCGGCTTTGCGGGCTCTTCAGGATGACGGCGAGAGGGTCGGGCGTGCAGTCGGAAGCCGATACTCCACACTCCCCGGCTGGTGGCCGTACACCCTTCGAGGCTCGCTGCGCTCGCGCCTCAGGGTGACGGAGAGAGAGCATGCCGCGTGTCGCCGTCGGGTTGACACGTCGGAGTAAAGGTCGCAGACGGTCGGGACTTCCTGCCCGAACCGATGGACCATCCGATGAATTCCGCCTCCCCCAAAGTCGCACTCGTGACCGGCGCCGCGCGTGGCATCGGGCTTGCCGCGGCGAAACGCTTTCTCGCCGACGGCTGGCGCGTCGCGCTGCTCGATATCGAGGGCGAATTGCTGCGCGCGGCGGTCGCGGCGCTGAGACAGCCCGACGACACGCTGGCGCTCACCTGCGACGTATCGGATGCCGCTAGTGTGGCAGCCGCGATCTCTGCGATCACCGACCGGTTCGGCCGGCTCGACGCGCTGGTCAACAATGCCGGCATTGCCGTGTTCACGCCGGTGCTGGAGACTTCGGACGCCGACTGGAGCCGGATCATGGCGGTCAACCTCACCGGCCCGTTCTTGTGCACCAAGGCGGCCGCGCCGATAATGCGCGAGCATGGAGCCGGCGCGATCGTCAACATCACCTCGATCTCGGCGGTGCGCGCCTCGACGCTGCGCTCGGCCTACGGCACCAGCAAGGCCGGCCTCGCGCATCTCACCAAGCAGCTCGCGGTCGAGCTCGCCTCGCTCGGCATCCGCGTCAACGGCGTGGCGCCCGGCCCGGTCGAGACCGCGATGGCCAAGGCCGTCCACACGCCGGAGATCCGCGCCGACTATCATGACGCCATCCCGCTCAACCGCTATGGGCTGGAGGAGGAGCTGGCGGAAGCGATCTTCTTCCTGTGCTCGGATCGCGCCAGCTACATCACCGGACAGATCCTCGCCGTCGACGGCGGCTTCGACGCCGCCGGCATCGGCCTGCCGACCCTGCGCGGCGCGCGACGGAATGGCTGAGGACACGCAAGTCCTCCCGTCATTGCGAGCGAAGCGAAGCAGTCCATCGCCCCTCGCAATGACAGAACCGACGCTACGCGCTCAATCTATCACCGTCACCCCCGCGCAAAGGCTTCGCCTTTGTCGCTGGGGTGGCTGCTTCTTCAGCGGCCCTCGAAGGGTCGACGGCCCGGCTGGTGGCCGATTCATCCTTCGAGGCTCGCCCAGCGGCGCAATTGCGCCGCAAGGCTCGCACCTCAGGATGACGGAACTAACATTAGCGCAATTGTCTTAGCGTCCGTTCACAGCGACCACGCGCCACGCGCCAGCCAGCCGGTCGATCCGCGTCAATGACAGCGGATCGATGACGAAGCGCAGCGCGAGCTCCGGCGCGAGCTCGAGCGCGATCGCCAGGATCGCGCGGATGGTGCCGGAATGCACGACCAGCACGACGTCGCCGGCCGGCAGGCGCGCGAGCCCTGCCCGCGCTCGCACGATCTGATCGGCAAAGCTTTCGCCGCCCGGCGGCCGGTTGTTGCCCGGCGATTGCCAGAACGCGCGATAGGCCGCGCCGAGCTCGGCTTCGATCTCGCTGTGGCGCCGGCCGGTCCAGTCGCCAAAATCCTGCTCGCGAAAGGCGTGGTCCTCCGCTGCCGTCAGGCCGAGCTTTGCGGCGGTCTCGCGGGTGCGCCGCGCCGGACTGCACACCGCGAGAGCGTGAGCCGGCAGCCGCGCCTGCAACGACGCGAATGCCGCGGCATCGCTGAGGTCCGCGGGCGCATCCGGGGCATGGATCACGCCGCGCGGGCCGTCGACCGGCGCGTGGCGGATCAGCCAAAGACGCGTTTCACTGTCCATCGACGCCCTAACCTAACCGCGCCGCAAGCAGCACCAGGATCGCGGTCTCCGCGACCTGCTCGGCGCCGCCGAGCACATCGCCGGTCTGGCCGCCGATTTGCCGCTTTGCCACGAGCACCATGATCAGTGCGCTCGCACCGGCCACGATCGCCGCCAGCAGCGCGCTGCCGAACGGCAAGGCGAGGACTGCGATCAGCAGCGCCAGGCCAGCCGCGACCACGGCAATTGTCCCATCGGGCCTACCGGCATTGGCGGCGAGCCCGTCCTTGCGCGCATAGGGCAGGCTGATCGCGATCCATGGCAGCACGCCGCGGCCCAGCGCGTGCGCAGATATCAGGCTCTGCACAACGAGACCATTCGGAATTGCCGCGAGAGCCGCGAGCTTGGCGGCAAAGCTCACCACCAGCGCCAGCGCGCCATAGGTGCCGAGCCGGCTGTCGCGCATGATCTCGAGCTTGGCCGCGACATCGCGGCCGCCGCCGAACCCGTCGGCAACATCGGCGAGCCCGTCCTCATGCAGCGCGCCGGTGAGCAGCGCACCGCCGCCGAGCGCGAGCGCGGCGGTGGCCAGATCCGGCACACCGATCGCCCGCAGCAGCAGGCAAAACAGGCCGATCGCCGCCCCGATGGCGGCCCCGACCAGGGGAAACAGCCGCTGCGCCCGGGCAAAGCTCTCCGGCCGCGCGCCGTCCGGATGCGGCATCGGCAAGCGGGTCAGGAAGGCGGTGGCGGTCCTGAGTTCGTCGAGCCATTGATTCATGGTGAAGGCCTGGAAATTGGGCTAAAGCGCGACGAGATCGGGCTCGATCTCATCGCGCTTTAGCTTCCTGTTAGGGCATGATCTCCGCGCAAATGCTACGCATTTGTCGCGAGGAAAACCGCTTCACACTTTTCCGGATCATGCATTAGCTTGCGGCCCGCTCGACGAGGGAATCGCATGCAGTTCAGTACTCTAGACGACATCCGCGGCTTTTGTCGCGACCTGCCGCAGGGCGACGAGGCCAGTGCCGCGGCCGCCACGCAGCGTCAGCAGAACCTGACCAAGCCGCCGGGAAGCCTCGGCCGCCTGGAAGAGGTTGCGATCTGGCTGGCGCGCTGGCAGCGGCGCGAGATGCCCCGGCTCGATCACGTCACCATCGCCGTGTTCGCCGGCAATCACGGCATCGCCGAGCGCGGCGTTTCAGCCTATCCCTCCGAGGTCACCGCGCAGATGGTGGCGAACTTCGCCGCCGGCGGCGCTGCGATCAACCAGATCGCCAAGCTTGCCGGTGCCGAGCTGCGCGTCGAGCCGCTCGAGCTGGCGCGCCCGACCCGCGACTTCACGACCGGGCCGGCGATGGACGCCGCCGATTTCCTGGTCGCGCTCGATACCGGCTGGCGCACGGTGCCCGAGCAATGCGATTTGCTCGTGGTCGGCGAGATGGGCATCGCCAACACCACGGTCGCCGCGACGCTGTGCGCCGCGTTGATGGGCGGGCGCGGCGTACGCTGGGCCGGCCGCGGCACCGGCGTCGACGATGCCGGGCTGATACGCAAGCGCACCACGATCGATGCGGCGCTCAAGCTGCATCGCGGCGTGATCGACGATCCGCTCGTCACCGCGATGTCGCTCGGCGGACGCGAGCTCGCGGCGATCGCGGGCGCCGTGCTGGCGGCGCGCGCACGCTGCATTCCGGTGCTGCTCGACGGCTTCGTGGCGACAGCCGCGGTGCTGCCGCTGGCGCGGCTTCAACCCGACGGCCTCGCGCATTGCCGCGCCGGACATGTGTCGGCCGAACTCGGCCACCGCGAATTGCTGCGCGAGCTCGAACTCGCCCCCTTGCTCGATCTTAACATGCGGCTCGGCGAAGGCTCCGGCGCGGGGGTTGCGATCCTTTTGTTGCGCGCGGCGCTCGCCTGTCATGGCGGCATGGCGACCTTTGCCGAGGCCGGCGTCTCCGGCGCGGGCTGAGGCTCTCGGGAGAGCCGGAGGGTTCCCTCAAAAAGCCGGTGCATAGCGTCGGCACGGGCCGCAATCTTCGCGTGCGCAGCATGACCTCTACGCGCTTAAGGCCTAACCTTCGCGGCGGTGAGACGCCGACCGGCGTCTCAGCCGTGCTGAACCAGATACCGGGGAGAAATCACCTCATGTCGGGCGTTCTCATCAATCTGATCATTCAAGTCATCAGCGGAGCCGTCGGCGGCAATGTCGCGGCGGGAGCGGCCAAGAACATCGATCTCGGCACGCTCGGTAACACCATCGCAGGCGCCATCGGCGGCGGCGCAGGCGGACAGCTTCTGGGCATGCTGATCCCCCTGCTCGCCAATTCCGGCGCGACGCCTGATATCGGCAGCATCATCGGCCAGGTCGCGGGCGGCGGCGTTGCCGGCGCCGTGCTCACTGCGATCGTGGGGGCGCTCAAGAACCGCGCGGCCTGAGCCACCTGCTGTCGCGACCGGGACATCGGTCTTGACGATGCCCTATTCCGGCGCGAGCCTTGCGGCTTCAGATGCGGCGGCACCTCGATCGCATCGTGGCAGGGATTGCGCGCATGAAAATACTTGTCGCGGCGGCAGCTCTCTGCGCAACGGTTAGCTGCGCGCAAGCCGATGTTCGTATCCTCGCCAGCCCCGGCGGGCAGGTCGGCCCGTTCATCGAACTGTTCGACAAGGTGCGCGAATCGGGCGAGCGCGTCGTGATCGACGGGCCCTGCCTGTCGGCCTGCACATTGGTGCTCTCGATGGTGCCGGGCGACCGCATCTGCGTGACGCGGCGCGCCGTGCTCGGCTTCCACGCCGCGCGCTCGATTGACCGGCGCGGCCGCACCTATGCAGAGCCGGAAGCGTCCGTGGCGGTGCTGCAAGCCTATCCGGCACCGGTGCGCGGCTGGATCGTCCGCCGCGGCGGCCTGACCTCGCGCCTGCTATTGCTGCGCGGCCGCGAGCTCGCGGCGATTTATCCGCGGTGCAGGTAGCGGCGTGGATTGCGTCTTTCTTGACCCGCCGACGCTACCGGACCGTCATCCTGAGGTGCGAGCCCTTGCGAGCCTCGAAGGATGAACGGCCCCGCCGGTGGCCGTCGATCCTTCGAGGGCCGCTGAAGAAGCGGCCACCTCCAGCGACAACGGCGGAGCCGTTGCGCGGGGATGACGGGGCAATCAGGCTGCTCGGGGTTACATCCCCTGCGGGCAGTTCACCATCCAGGGGATGCCGAACTGATCGACGCACATGCCGAAGCCGTTGGAGAAGAAGGTCTTGCCGAACGGCATCGTCACCGTGCCGCCCTCGGACAGCGCCTTGAAGCGGCGTTCGGCCTCCGCGGGATCCTCGACCTGCAACGCGACGTGAAAACCCTGCGGCTTCTGGAAGTGGCCGGGCGGGGCGTCGGACGCCATGATGATCTCGCCGTCGATCGTGAGGCGGGCGTGCATGATCTTGTCTTTCCAGCCGGGCGGCGTCTGCATCTCCGCACTGCCCTCGCCGTAGGGGAAGGTGTCCTCGATCCGGGCGCCGAGAACCTTCTCGTAGAATTTCAGCGCGGCGCCGCAATTGCCGTCGTAGGAGAGATAGGGGTTGACCTGCATCGCATGCTCCCTTGGGTCATTCGAGCCTCGTCCCGATGGTATCGGAACGAAGGCTCTGGATTGTTATCTTGACACGTTTTCTTGACGCGAACCGGTAACCACTTCGCGCGAAAACGCGCTACTTTTCAGTCAGCTTCTTCAGATTGGCGAGACCGACCTCGAAATCCCTGCCGATCATGCGATCCAGGTTCATGAACACCTGCATCACCTTCGACATGAAGACGGCCGGACCATACATGGTCCATGTGACGCTGGTCGCATCTCCCTGCGGCAGCATTGTGAACTCGGCGGTGTTGTGGCCTTCGAACGGCTTGATGAAGTCGAGCTTGATGACGATCTTCGACGGCGCGGAGGATTGCAGGATCTCCATGCGGCCGGCGCCGACATTCTTGTTGCCGTCCCAGGCGTAGACCGCACCCTGCCCGCGCCCGGCGCCGCCATAGATCCGCTTCATGGCCGGATCCCGGTTCTCGTAGGGCGACCAGAGCGTCCACTGATGGAAATCGTCGACCAATGGAAAGATCCGCTCGGCCGGCGCGTTGATGCTGATCGCACGCGTGACGCGGAGCGTGCCCGGCTTGGTCGCCGCGAGGACGAGGATGACGGCGATCGCGACGCCGAGGACAATCGCGATGATGGCAATGGTCTCGAACATGACGGGCTCCACAGGGATCGATTGAAGAAAAATTCAGCGGCGAAACGGAAGCAGCGCGCGCAGATTGCCGTCGCGCAGATAGAGCCCACCCCACAACATCAGGCCGAGATAGAGCCCGAACAGCGTGTGGGTGAACAGCGGGCTGCCGATCCGCACATGTGATGCGATCGCGCCGCCGAGATAGCCGGTGAGCAGGATCGCGCCGAGGATCGAGGTCGGCGGCACCGAGTAGAGCAGCGTGCAGACGATGGTGATGATGCCGAGGCTGCGCGCCAGCGCATCGCTCGCGCCGAAGCCCATCCTGTCCATGGTCTCGGTGACGACCGACAACGGCACCAGCTTGATCGCGCCGTCGAACAGCAGGAACAGGACGACCACGCCGCTCATGACGCGTCCGGTGATGCGGGCGGGCTTTGAGACTTCGGTGTCGACGATCGTCGGCATGACAGGCTCCGTAACGCTTGGTGATGCTCTCTGCCTTCATGACGAACGGCGGAATGCGTGGCCGACAACCCCGGTGAAGATTTTTGCATGTCGTCGCAACGCATGATCGAGGCTCCCGGTGCGGGAGCTCGAGTCACGAGCATCCGGCCAGATCCAAAGAGGTTTGCCCCTTCAACGGGGTCGGCCCCGCGGCCCCTCGCCCTCAGTCACCTTGCGTGAAAAAGGCTTCCTCGCTGGGCAGCGAAGGCGGCCCGTGAGCCGCCCCTTTGACCGCCGCGAACGCATCGGCAAGAAACAGAGACTTGGCGCTCTCCCTGGCGAGTTGTTCGATGCGGGACTGCAACTCCCTGACCTTCTGAGAGTTGCTTTCGGCCAGGTTGGTTTTTTCCGATGGGTCTTGCGGGATATTGTACAGCTCGATCGCCGAAGGAAGCGGCGTCCGCCAGATCAGCTTCCAGTCACCTGCGCGCACACCGCCGCGGAATGGCTCGATGTTGTAGACCACCTCCTGCCTGGGCGAGGGGGCGCCTTTGCTGACGGTGGCCCAGACGTCCAGCCCATCAAGCGGCTTTCCCTTGCCTGGCTTGGCGAGGTTGGCGCCGGCGAGGCCGGCGAGCGTCGGGAACATGTCGACGACGTGCATCATCCCCCTCACCTCGCCGGCGCTGATTTGCCCGGGCCAGTTCGCGAACGCGGCGACGCGCGTCCCGCCTTCGTACAACATGCCTTTTCCGCCGCGGTAAGGACCGTTGTCGGCCGGCAGCTTCAGCTTCGACACGTCGGCATCCCCGGCAAGGAGCGCGGTCTGGTTGCCGCCATTGTCGCTCATGAAGACGATCAAGGTGTCCTCGCGCATCTTCTTCCGTTCGAGCGCGGAGACCAGCTTGCCGATCTCGTCGTCCATGCACGTGATCATGGCGGCGTAGGTGCGTCTCGTCGGATCTTCGATGTGACGGTACCTGTCGATGTATTCCTTCGGAGCCTGGTAGGGCGAGTGCGGAGCGGTAAAGGCTAGATACAGAAACAGCGGTGTCTTTGGATCATGGGCGTCGATTTGCGCGACGGCATCCGCGCCCCACAATTGAGTGACGTAGCCCGGCTCGTTCACCGGCTTGTCGTTGCGATACCAGTCGCGCACATTTGCCGATGAATGGGTGAAGTAATCGACCTCGCCCACCATCGATCCATAGTGGTAATCAAACCCGCGTTGACGCGGCCAGAACTTGCGGTCGGCGTGCCCAAGATGCCACTTGCCGACCATGGCGGTCCTGTAGCCCGCTTCCTTGAGCGCCTGCGGCAGCAGCCATTCATCGGTTGGCAAGCCGTATTTGGCGGGCGTCGGAATGACCAGGGTTTGCAAGCCGTAGCGGCACGGATAGCGGCCGGTCATCAATGCTGCGCGGGTTGGGGTGCACATCGGCTGGACGTAGAATTGCTCGAGCCGGGCCCCGTCCTGCGCAAGCTTGTCGATATTTGGGGTCTTGATGTCGGAGCCGTGAAGTCCGACGTCCTTCCATCCGAGATCGTCCGCGACGATGTAAACGATGTGCGGGCGCGGCGCGGTCGATTGCGCGGCGGCAGACGTGGGGTTCGCAGGCGCAATTGAGGCCAACGCAAGCATGGCCAGGACCGAGCTGCCGTTCAACAGGAGATCGCGGCGATTTATTTGGCGATTGCCTTGCGCTGAATGCACCGATTTATCGAGCGGGCGATCAATCATTTCATTCTCCGGGCAATGGTTTTGTGTGCAATTCACGCAGGCTACTGCGGAGGTGCGCCGCAGGGAAGCAGGCAATGGCAGCAGCGGCGGCGTTTCGATGCCGGGCGGCAATCGGGGCTTCGAGGGAAGCATCGCTTTCGGGGAGGAAGCGATACGGGCTCAGGGCCGCACATGACGGCCGCGCGACAGCCTGACGACTATTTCCCCGCCTTCGCGTTGCGCGGCTGGCTGTCGCGCATCAGGCGGTCGATATGCATGCGGATGTGGGCGGCTTCGGCGGTGGTGTTGGCGAGCGCGATGGCGCGGTCGAAGGCGATGCGGGCCTCCTCGTTGCGGCCGAGCTGCATCAGGAAGGCGCCGCGCACGCCGAAATAATGGAAGTAGTTGGCAAGCCGCGGCGCCAGGGGCTCGATCATCTCGAGCGCGGCTTCCGGCCCCTTCACCTTGGAAACCGCAACGGCGCGGTTGAGCGTGATCACCGGCGACGGCTGCATGACCTCGAGCGCGCCGTACAGCAGATCGATCTGGGTCCAGTCGGTATCCTCGGGCTTCTCCGCACGGGCGTGCAGCGCTGCAATCGCCGCCTGCACCTGATAGGGACCGCTGCGGCGGTGGCGCATCGCCTTGTCGATCAGCGCGAGGCCCTCGGCGATCTGCTTCTGATTCCACAGGCTGCGGTCCTGGTCGTCGAGCAGGATCACCTGGCCGTCGGCGTCGAAGCGCGCCTCGGCGCGGGCGTGCTGCAGCAACAGCAGCGCGGTGAGCCCCATGATTTCGGGCTCGCTCTGGAACAGCCGCAGCAGCAGGCGGGCGAGGCGAATCGCCTCCTCGCACAGCGGCGCGCGGATTTCGGCGGTGTCGCCGCTCGCCGAATAGCCCTCGTTGAAGATCAGATAGATCATCGCCGCGACCGAGGCGAGCCGCTCGCTGCGCTCGACCGCACCCGGCGTCTCGAACGGCACGTTGGCATCGGCGACGCGCGCCTTGGCCCGCGTGATGCGCTGCTCCATCGCCGCTTCCGAGACCAGGAAGGCGCGCGCGATCTGCTTCACCGTGAGACCTGAGACGATGCGCAGCGCGAGCGCGATCTGCTGCGTCGCCGGCAGATCCTTGTGACAGCAGATGAAGAGCAGCCGCAGGATGTCGTCGCGGTAGTGCGAGCCGTCGAGCCGCTCGGCGATCTCGTCCTCGGCGTCGTCGAGGTCGGAGATCGCCTGGTCGTCGTCGGGCAGCGGCTGCTGCTTCTTGTTGCGGCGGACCTCGTCGATCGCGACGTTGCGGCCGACCATGATCAGCCACGCCGCGGGATCGCGCGGCGGGCCGTTCTGCGGCCAGCTCTTCAGCGCCCGCAGGCAGGCGTTCTGGAACGCCTCCTCGGCGGTGTCGAGATTGCGGAAGTAGCGCAGCAGGGCGCCGACCGCCTGGGGACGCGCGGACGTCAACGCAGCATCGATCCAGGCGGTGTCGGTCACGCTCACGCCTTGGTACCCCCCTGATTGAAGTAGCCGACCGGGCGGATCTCATAGGTGCCGCCGGGATTGGCCTCGCCGAGGTCGCGCGCGATGTCCAGCACCTCGTCGAGGTTCTTGCCCTCGACCAGATAGAAGCCGAGCAGCTGCTCCTTGGTTTCGGCGAACGGGCCGTCCAGCACCAGCGGCGGATTTTCCTTGCGCAGCGTGGTCGCCGCGGTGGTCGGCAACAGCCGCGCCACCGGGCCGAGCTTGCCCTGCTTGGCGAGTTTGTCCTGCACGACGGACAGTTTCTGCATGACGGAGGCGTCGTGTTCCTTGCTCCAGGAACCGACCATGTCTTCGTCATGATAGCAGAGGATGGCGTACAGCATCGAAAAGGCATCTCCGTTCATTGCAAGAACGAACGATTATGCCCGCTGCCGACAGGGGGCGCGAAAGAAATTTAGGTTCCGGATGCCGGCGATGGATTTTGATCGAGGCTCCATCACGAGCTTCGACAAACTGGACCTCAGCCGCGGCGACGGCATGTCAGGACGTCGCCGCGACGATGAACGTGCGGTTACCAATAAGCGCCGTAGCGGGCGGCGATCCGGCGCGCCTCGGCTTCATCGCTCTCGCGATGGCGGACGTGGCTCCTCGTCACCGGACGGGACGCCTGCTGCCGCGGGGACTCCACGGGTTGCGCCTGGGCCTGTGATGGGGCCCGCTGGGCCTCGCCCTGCGCTGGAGCAACGGCCGGTTGCGCCTGCGCCGGCGCATCAGCGTTTGCGAGCACGAAGCCTCGGCTTTGATCGGCGTGGGCCGTGGCGCCGGCAGCGAGGATGAAAGCCGACATCAGGATCAGTTTGCGCATGGAAGTTCTCCCCTGTTGATGGCAGGAGATGAGTGCGGGCTCGACCCGTTATGTGACATACATCACATTGATGTTGGAGGTATCGGGATGGGTAAGGGCGCACTCGCGCTGCTGATCAATGGCGGCTCGGAAAACTGGTCGTCGGCGCGCTGGAAGGCGCGGTTCGACGCGGTCTGCCCGGACCGCCGCGTGGTGCTGCTGCCGGACGGCGCGCTCGATCCCGCCGAGGTGCATTACGCCGCGGTGTGGAAGCCGAGGCCGGGCGAGCTCGCGGCGTTCAAGAACCTGCGCGTCATCTTCAATCTCGGCGCCGGGGTCGACGCGTTGATGGCCGATCGCTCGCTGCCGGATGTGCCGCTGGTGCGGGTCGCGGTCTCCGATCTCACCGACCGCATGACCGAATATGTCGTGCTGCATGTACTGATGCATCACCGCCAGGAGCTCTATTTGCGCGAGTCGCAGCGGGTGAAGCGCTGGGCTCCGGACTATCAATGGGCGGCGAGCGCGATCACCGTCGGCGTGATGGGGCTCGGCACGCTCGGCGCCGCCTCGGCGCAGGCACTGCGCGCGCTCGGCTTTCGCGTCGTCGGCTGGAGCCGCAGCGAGAAGCGGATCGACGGCATCGCCTGCTATCACGGCGCGGACGGGCTCGACGCATTCCTGCGCGAGACCAACATCATGGTCTGCCTGCTGCCGCTGACGCCGGACACAAGGCATGTGCTGAACCGCGACGCGTTCGCGAAGCTGAACCGCGAGAGCCCGCTCGGCGCGCCCGTCATCATCAATGCCGGCCGCGGCGGCTTGCAGAACGAGGCCGACATCCTGCGCGCGCTCGATGACGGCACGTTGGGCGCCGCCTCGCTCGACGTCTTCGAGACCGAGCCGCTGCCCGAGGCGAGCCCGTTCTGGACCTGTCTCTTATACACATCTGACGCTGCCGACGAAC
>NZ_JADFUD010000006.1:0-234683 GCF_054820065.1 Bradyrhizobium sp. UFLA06-06 | reverse complement strand
CACAGGAGCAAGGTAGTTCGCCAGCTCATCCGCTCGGTCGGCGCCAAGCTCTTCTTCCTGCCAAAATACTCGCCCGATCTGAACCCGATTGAACAGGTCTTTGCCAAGCTCAAACACCTGCTTCGCAACGCCGCCGCGCGAACCGTCGACGCAGTCTGCGCCGCTATCGGCCACGCGCTCGACGCCTTCACCTCCGAGGAATGTGCCAACTACCTCAAAAATTCAGGCTATCGAACTTAATGCCATCACGCTTTAGCGTCACGGTGCGATCGCGCAGCTCGATGTCGAGGATGCCTTTCAGGACGAGGAAGAAGTCGTCGGTGTCGTCGTGCTTGTGCCAGACGAACTCGCCCTGCACCTTCACCACCATGACGTCGCAGGCGTTGAATTGCGCGACGGTGCGCGGCGACCAGTGATCGGAGAATGTCGACAGTTTCTGCGAAAGGTCGATCGCGCCGTTCATGATGCCTCCGGGTCCGGGCCAGCCTGCCGGACTCGTTAGCTCAGCCTTCCGACGCGCTCAATGGACGCCCCTTAATCTCTCCGGATAAGTCGTCGGCTCTCGATGGCCGTTCTTGTCGCAGGGCGTTTCGCCGTTGGCGGCCTTGCGCGCCAGCAGTTCCTTTTCGGCCTGATACCACAACTGATCCATGTTGCCGTGTGGCTCGCCGGCGTCCTTCCACAATTCGTAAGCTCGGGTCCGAATCTCCTGCTCGGATGGTCCTGGCATGCGCGGCTCCCTCAATTTGTGAATTCAAACTGTTTGAGAGTGGAACTGCCAGCATAGCGCAAGGTTCCAGGGTGCGCGACATGACGCGCTGCCACGGGTGCCCATGCTGTGCACCGCACGGCCCTTCACCGCGTGTGATGGGGATATCGGCCTTGATGCACAAATTGGGCGCCAGAGGGTTGCGCTCCCGCGGTGCGCGTCGTCTTACGGAAGCAAGCTACCCCTTCTGAGGTATGAAACCTTTGCGGGCTCGTACAGACTTATCTTCATCAGGATTTTGCCGTTACCGTCCTGGGGCTAGAGACAGCGCCGCTCGCATGCATTTTAAGCGGGCGGCGTTGGGCTGTCAGCCAGGGCTCGTTCCCTGTTCCCGATCGATCGCTCCCAATTCCCATCTGCGCGTGCCTTGGCCGGGACGGCACCAGGGTCGAGGCCGGCCTGCGGGTAGCTCCCTACTCCGCCGCCTGGCGCACATGGCGCGCGGTCGGGGTGCGCATCGTCACCAGCTCTTCGGAGGCGGTCGGATGCAGCGCGATGGTGGCGTCGAAATCGGCCTTGGTGGCCTTCATCTTGACGGCGATCGCGACGGCCTGGGTGATTTCGGCGGCGCCATCGCCGACGATGTGGCAGCCGAGCACGCGGTCGCTCGCGCCGTCGACCACGAGCTTCATCAGCACGCGGGTGTCGCGGCCAGACATCGTCGCCTTGATCGGGCGGAAATCGGTCTTGTAGATGTCGACGTGGCTGAACTGCGCCCGCGCCTCTTCCTCCGTCAGACCAACGGTGCCGACCTCCGGCTGCGAGAACACCGCGGTCGGGATCGTGGCGTGGTCGACCTCGACCGGGCGCTTGCCGAACACCGTGTCGGCGAAGGCATGGCCCTCGCGGATCGCAACCGGAGTCAGATTGGTGCGGTGGGTGACGTCGCCGACCGCGTAGATGTTATCGACCGAGGTCTTCGACCAGCCGTCGACCTGGATGCCGCCATTGGCGGGATTGATGGCGACGCCGGCGGTCTCGAGCCCGAGATTGGCGACATTGGGATGCCGGCCGATCGCGAACATCACCTGGTCGGAGGCGATGCTCGAGCCGCTCGACAGATGCGTGGTGAAGTCACGGCCGTGCTTGTCGATCTTCGCCACCGTGCAGCCGGTGATGATGGTGATGCCGCGCTTCTCCATCTCGGCGCGGACATGCTTGCGCACGTCCTCGTCGAAGCCGCGCAGGATGTTATCGCCGCGGTAGACCACGGTGACGTCGGAGCCGTAGCCGGCGAAGATGCCGGCGAATTCCAGCGCGATGTAGCCGCCGCCCTGGATCACGATCCGCTTCGGCAGCTCCTTGAGGTGAAACGCCTCGTTGGAGGAGATCACGTGCTCGATGCCGGGCACGATCGGCCCGTGATTGGGCGCGCCGCCGGTGGCGATCAGGATGTACTTTGCCGTCACCTTCTCGCCGGTGGCGAGTCTGATGGTGTGGGCATCCTCCAGCACCGCGCGGGTCTTCACGATCCGTGCGCCCGACTTCTCGACATTGGTCGTGTAGGCGCCCTCGAGCCGGGCGATCTCCTTGTCCTTGTTGGCGACGAGAGTGGCCCAGTCGAACGAGACCTGCCCGATGCTCCAGCCGAAGCCGGCCGCGTCCTCGATCTCGTCGTGGACGTGGCTGCCGATCACGAACAGCTTCTTCGGCACGCAGCCGCGGATCACGCAGGTGCCGCCCATCCGGTACTCTTCGGCGACCATGACCTTCGCGCCGTAGCCGGCGGCGATGCGGGCGGCACGAACACCGCCCGAACCACCACCGATGACAAACAGGTCGACGTCAAACTCGGCCATTTTTGCACCCAACCTTGGCAACCACGCCGAAAATCGGCTCTTGCAACTGGTACCCCTCATCCTGAGGAGCCCGCGAAGCGGGCGTCTCGAAGGATGGAGGCCACAGAGGGGCCTCATGGTTCGAGACGCGCTTCGCGCTCCTCACCATGAGGGTCCAATAGCGCCGCGCGCTCAGATATCCTTGCCGCGCTTCTTCATCTCGGCCTTGAACTGGGCGTTGACGATCACGCCAAACTGCTGCGCCCACTCCTGCATATATCTCAGCGAATCGTTGATTGCCTTGGGCTCGGAGGTCAAAAGCTTCTGACCGAGCGGCGTCTTGTAGAAGATCACGAGATCCTTGAGCTCCTGCTCGGTGAACTCGGCGGCATAAAGCTGCGCCATGCCCTCGCCGATTTCCTTCTCGCTGCCAGCCAGATTCTTGGCAATGACCAGCGCAACCTCGTTGAGATCCTTCTGGTAGTTCAGGTACTGCTGCAGCAGGCCGGTCTTGGTCTTCTCGATAATGCCCGGAACGGCGCCGGCATACATCACCGAGACGTTCTTCATCGTCAGGATTTCCTTGGCGTATCCGATCGCCGCGGGGGTCGACTGCTTGACGTCCTTGGGCATGGGGGGCAGCTGCGGCTGCTGCGCCATCGCCGGTGCGAGCGCCAGTCCAGCCGCCAGGGCCGCAGCCGACAAAAGTCCCGAAAAACGCTTCATTCCAAGTCTCCTTGCTTGCGGCCTCATGGCCGTTCAACAACCCGAATTCCCTGCGCGCCGGCCAGCACGGCGACGCTGCCAAGCCCGATGAACAGGCCGTGTTCGACCACGCCCGGAATCACGCTGAGCAAACCGGCAAGACGCGGCGGATCGCCGATCCGGCCGAGATGGGCATCGAGGATCCAGTGGCCGCCATCGGTGACAAAAACGTGACCGTCCTTGCCCTTCCGGATCAGCATTTCGCCTGACACGCCGGCCTCGGCGAATGCCCGCGCCATCGCGGCCTGGGTCGCGGCGAGCCCGAACGGGATCACCTCGACCGGCAGCGGAAAGCGGCCGAGCACGTCGACCCATTTGCTGTCGTCGGCGATCACGATCATGCGATCACTGGCGGCAGCGACGATCTTCTCGCGCAGCAGCGCACCGCCGCCGCCCTTGATCAGGTTGAGCGCCGGGTCGATCTCGTCGGCGCCGTCGATGGTGAGGTCGAGGTGGTCGATCTCGTCCAGCGTGGTCAGCGGAACGCCGCAGCGGATCGCATCCGCGCGGGTGGCTTCCGAGGTCGGCACGCCGATCACCTTCATGCCCGCACGGACCTTCTCGCCGAGCAGTTCGACGAAATGCTTGGCGGTCGATCCGGTGCCGAGCCCGAGCTTCATGCCGTCGCGCACCTCTTCGAGCGCGCGCGCCGCCGCCTGGCGTTTCAGTGCGTCCATGTCCACGTGCCGATAGCCCTCGGTTGTCGGTTACGGGCCGCCATCGGGCGGCCCGGCGGGCGCATATCTAGCGTCGTTTTGCAGGCAGGAATAGCGGCAAGCGGACCAGTCTTTAGGCCGAAACGGCGTCCATCGCGGCCAAAATCGCCGAAAAGCGCTGTTCGACCTCGACCCGCATCCCGGGGTGGGTGAAAATGTAGAACTGGTCGTCGCGGATCGCGGCCAGCACCTGCCCCGCAACCGACGCCGGATCGAGACCGGCCTCCAGGCGACGCGCGATCTCGGCGACGACCGCGGCCATCGGGCTTGCGGGATCGAGCTGACGGGTCGGGCCGTACTGCTCCGGGCGGTTGCGCCCGCTCTCGCCGATCCGGGTCCGCACAAAGCTCGGACAGAGCACGCTGACGCCGATCCCGAGCGGCCTGAGTTGCATGGCGAGCCCTTCGGACAGGCTGACGACGGCGAACTTGGTCGCCGAATACGGGCTCAGGCCAAGCCCGGCATTCATCCCGGCCATCGATGCCGTGTTGACGATATGGCCGCCCTCGCCATGCCGGCGGATGTGCGGCAGGAAGCTCCTGATGCCGTGCACGACGCCCATCAAATTGACGTCGATCACCCAGCGCCAGTCGTCGACCGAGATCGGGTCAATGCCGCCGCCGGCCGCGACGCCGGCATTGTTGCAGAGGACATGAACCTTGCCGAAGGCGCGGAACGATGCTTCTGCCGCGCGATCGACGCTCAAGGGATCGGCAACGTCGCAGACCACGCCATGGACATCCGCGCCGCCGGCGCGCAGCGCATCGACGGCCTTGTCCAGCGGACCGGTTTCGATATCGGCGAGCATCACCTTCATGCCCTCGCGAGCGAAGGCGGTTGCCATCGCAAGTCCGATTCCGCTGGCCGCGCCGGTGACAAAAGCGGCTTTTCCGGCAAGTTCCCGCATCTCAGCCTCCCCTATTTCGTGACGTGCCCACATCTACTCTTGCATCGCAGCGCCCGGCCCGATAGCCAAAAGCATCATGTCCGCGTCCTCTCCCCCCATCGTCGTATTCGATCTCGACGGCACGCTGGTCGACACCGCGCCCGATCTGATCGCCGCGCTGAACCATGTGCTCGACCGCGAGGGCTTGCGGCCGGTGCCGCTGGCGGCCGCGCGCAACATGATCGGCGCCGGCGCGCGCAAGCTGCTCGAACGCGGGCTCGAGGTGGAAGGACGCGCGGTCAGCGTCGGTGATCTCGATCGCTTGACCGCCGATTTCGTCGATTATTATGCCGAGCATATCGCCGACGGCTCGCGGCCGTTCGACGGACTCGAGGGCGCGCTCGACCGGCTCGAGGCAAAGGGCCATCGCTTTGCGGTGTGCACCAACAAGCTGGAATGGCTGTCGAAGCTGCTGCTCGACCGGCTCGGCCTGACCAAGCGCTTCGCCGCGATCTGCGGCGCCGATACCTTCGGCATCGCAAAACCCGATCCGACGTTCCTGCGCGAGACAGTGGCCCGCGCCGGCGGCCGGCTGCCGGGCGCCATCATGGTCGGCGATGCCGGCCCCGATGTCGGGGTCGCAAGGCGCGCCCAGGTTCCAGTGATCGGCGTCGATTTTGGCTATACCGACGTTCCGATGACCGAGCTGAAGCCGGACCGGCTGATCAGCCATATGCGCGATCTGCCGGACGCCGTCGCCAGCCTGAGCGCGGCATAGACTTTCCGCAACATACTGATATCGCTTGGCAATATTTAGCCATGCGATTCTGCCATTAACCATCCTTTAACGAACAGGCCCCCCGCTGTTGCGCCTCTGTTTCGACGCACCTATGGTCCGCTCCGGGGATTGTGGCTGATTGCCGCAGTAGAGTGTGGATCATGCGTCGTATCATCGTGATTGCGGCCGCCGGGCTGAGCCTGGCCGGCTGCTCCTCCTTCTCATTGGATTCGTTCAAGTCGGCGCCGCCGCCGATGCCGGTGCAGCTGGATTCGAACCCGCCGGGCGCCGACGCCGTGACGTCGCTCGGGCCGGGCTGCAAGACGCCCTGCACCGTGTCGATCCCGGCGCCGGAGACCAACTTCTCCGTCACCTTCAACATGCCGAAGTTCCAGCCGGCGACCGTGCCGGTCACCGTGACCCGCGTTCCCGGCGACTTCACCACGCCGGCCACCACCACGCTCGATCCGAGTCCGGTGTTCGCCGAGTTGCAGCCGGCCGGCCCGCCGCCGCGCGCGGCGAAGAAGCCGGTGCGGAAGAAGAGGCCGAAGCCGGCTGCCGCTGCGGCGCCCGCCGCCGCTCCGGACTCCGCGTTCCCCGCCCCGAGCGCGGCTGCGCCGGCGCCGGCCGCCGCTCCGTCGCGCTAGCGCGGGCGGCTGCACCGGATTTGCACTGCACAAGAGCCCGGCCCAAAGCCGGGTTTTTGTATTTGGTCGAGACACATCCGCGATTGCGATCATGCATCGCGCGATATGCCTCGCCTATCGCTTTGCATGTTGCGGATCATCCATACGATCATCCCTTGGGACGCATTGTGACAACGCGCCAAGATGCATAGATTGCGGATGCCGGAGCCGATCACGGCGCGGCAGGCAGGAAACAGATTGCAAGGCCCGAACTGAATGAACGGATCCACGCAAGCGCATTCCGACACGCTGTTTCGTCCGATGACCGACCCGTTCGGCCGGACCATCCGTTATTTGCGCGTCTCCGTCACCGACCGCTGCGACCTGCGCTGCTTCTACTGCATGTCGGAGGACATGACCTTCCTGCCGAAGGCCGATCTGCTGACGCTGGAAGAGCTCGACCGGCTCTGCTCGGCATTCGTCGCCAAGGGCGTGCGCAAGATCCGCCTCACCGGCGGCGAGCCGCTGGTCCGCCGCAACGTGATGGGCCTGGTGCGTTCGCTATCGCGCCATCTGACCACAGGCGCACTCGACGAATTGACGCTGACCACCAACGGTTCGCAGCTGGCGCGCTTCGCCCAGGAGTTGGCCGATTGCGGCGTGCGCCGCGTCAACGTCTCGCTCGACACGCTCGACCCCGTAAAATTCCGGGCCATCACCCGCTGGGGCGACATCGACAAGGTGCTGTCGGGCATCGAGGCGGCGCGGTCGGCGGGACTCGCCGTCAAGATCAACGCGGTCGCGCTCAAGAACATGAACGAGGACGAGATTCCCGCGCTGATGGAATGGGCGCACGGCAAGGGCATGGGCCTGACCTTGATCGAGGTGATGCCGATGGGCGACATCGGCGAAGGCCGGATCGATCAGTACGTGCCGCTGTCCTTGATGCGTGCGCGGCTCGAGAAGCACTACACGCTGACCGATCTGTCCGACGACACCGGCGGCCCCGCCCGCTACGTCCGGGTCGCCGAGACCGGCGGCAAGCTCGGCTTCATCACGCCGATGACCCATAATTTCTGCGAATCCTGCAACCGGGTGCGGATCACCTGCACCGGCACGCTGCACACCTGCCTCGGCCACGAGGACGCCTCCGACCTGCGCCGGCCGCTGCGCGCCTCCGCCGACAACGACTTGCTGGCGGCAGCCATCGACCGGGCCATCGGACTGAAGCCGAAGGGGCACGATTTCATCATCGACCGCCGCCACAACCGTCCGAGCGTCAGCCGCCACATGAGCGTGACCGGCGGCTAGTCTTCAAGCTCCCTCCCGACGCGCGGCCTGTCCCCCGATTACCAAGGCGGGACAACAGTTTGCCGCGGCGTCAATTTGTCCATTTTCCGATTGACGGCGTTCCACGGCGCTGATTTGGTGAATCAGCTTTCACGCTAGTCTGGCCAGCATAGGCCGCTGCCCTCCGTCGGCTCCTGCCGACGCCCCCCGGCAGCCAAGAACGGCTGAAGCGGATTTCGGGGGAGGACGAACGTTTGCAACTGCTCCTGAAAGTGAGCCGTGGCTCCGTGCGCATGCGCGCGGCGGCCAGATGATGCTTGAAGAGATATTCGGCGCGCGGATGGCGCGGCCGTGGAGATCGTGATGCGCCCATTGTTGGCATTAAGTCAGGCCATCGACCAACTCAACGAGAAGATCGGCTACATCTGCAACCTGCTGGTGCTGATCTCGTGCCTGGTCAGTGCCGGCAACGCCATGATCCGCTACGCGTTCAGCTACTCCTCGAACGGCTGGCTCGAGGCGCAGTGGTACATGTTCGCGATCCTCGTGATGTTCGGCGCCTCCTACACCTTCAAGCGCAACGAGCATGTCCGCGTCGAGATCATGTATCTGATGCTGTCCGAACGCGGCCAGCTCTGGCTCGACCTGATCGGAACGCTGTTCTTCCTGATCCCGGCCTGCCTGCTGCTCGCCTATCTGTCCTGGCCGTTCTTCTACCAGGCCTATGCGGTCGGCGAGATGAGCGGCAACGCCGGCGGCCTCTTACGCTGGCCAATCAAGTTCGTTATCCCGTCCGGCTTCGTGATGCTTGCGCTGCAAGGCGTCTCTGAGGTGATCAAGCGGATCGCCGCGCTGCAGGGCTACGTGACCATCGACGCGAAGTATGAGAGGCCGACTCAATGATCACGCTGGAGATGATGCCGCCACTGATGTTCGGCGGCCTGATCATAGCGATGCTGATCGGTTATCCGGTGGCGTTCACGCTCGCCGCGGTCGGCCTGTCGTTCGGGTTCCTCTCGATCTATCTCGGCTTCTTTGACCTCAACTTCCTGCAGGCGATCCCGGGCCGCATCTTCGGCAGCGTGCTGTCCAACGAGCTGCTGCTGGCAATCCCGTTCTTCACCTTCATGGGCGCGATATTGGAGAGATGCGGGCTCGCCGAGGACATGCTGGATTCGATGGGCCAGTTGTTCGGCCCGATCCGCGGCGGCCTCGGCTATTCCGTGATCATCGTCGGCTTCATCCTCGGCGCCATCACCGGCACGGTGGCGGCGCAGGTGATTGCGATGGCGCTGATCTCGATGCCGGTGATGATCCGCTACGGCTACAACATCCGCTACATCACGGGCGTGCTCGCCGCCTCCGGCACCATCACGCAACTTGTCCCTCCCTCTCTCGTCCTGATCGTGCTTGCCGACCAGCTCGGCAAGTCGGTCGGCGACATGTATCTCGGCGCCTGGGGCCCGTCGGTGTTCCAGATCCTGCTGTTCGCCGGCTACACCTTCCTGCTCGGCATCTTCAAGCCGAGCCATGTGCCGGCGGTGCCGGTCGAGGCGCGCACGCTGACCGGCTGGGCGCTGTGGAAGAAGTGCCTGCTCGGCATCATCCCCTCGGCGGTGCTGATCTTCGTCGTGCTCGGCACCATGATGATGGGCCTTGCGACCCCGACGGAAGCCGGCGCCATGGGCGCAGTCGGCGCCATCGTGCTCGCCGCCATCCATCACAAGGATTTCAGCGCCACCGGCAACAAGGTGCTGATAGCAGGCGTGATCGCCGGCGGCATCGGCACCATCATCGCGATGCTTTACAGCGAGAACCTGCTCTTCAAGCTCGCCTTCGCGATCACCTATGCCGCGGTGGTCTGGATCTGCCTCGAGGCCGTCAAGATCCCGGACCTGCGCGACCTGATCAAGCAGGGCTACGAGACCACCATGCGGATCACCTGCATGGTCACCTTCATCCTGATCGGCTCGACCTGCTTCTCGGTGGTGTTCCTCGGCGTGTCCGGCGGCACCTGGCTGGAGCACCATCTGACCTCGCTGCCCGGCGGCGTCTGGGGCTTCCTGATCTTCATCAACCTGTTCATCTTCTTCCTGGCGTTCTTCCTCGACTTCTTCGAGATCGCGTTCATCATCCTGCCGATGATCGCGCCGATCGCGCAGAAGGTGCTGGCGCCGGTGGTCGGCCCCGACGCCGCGCTGATCTGGTTCGGCGTGATGCTTTGCGTCAACATGCAGACCTCGTTCCTGCATCCGCCGTTCGGCTTCGCGCTGTTCTATCTGCGTGGCGTGGCGCCGAAGGAAGTGAAGAGCTCGGACATCTACTGGGGCGCAATGCCCTGGATCGGCCTGCAGGCGATCATGGTGGCGCTGGTGATTGCGTTCCCGGTCGTCGTCACCGGACTGCTCGACAAGCCGCTCGATGTCGACCTCAACAAGGTCAAGATCGAGGTTCCGCAGATCGAGCTGCCGCCGCTCGACTTCGGCCAGCCGAAGCAGTAGCCGGCATCAGCGCATTCGGCTTGCCCAGAGCATTTCGGTTCTGATTGAATCAGAACCGAAGCTCTGGATTCTCGTTTTGTCGCGTTTTCTTTACGTAAACCGGCGTCCATTTCGCTCGAAAACGCGCTTGCGGGCGCGAGGCACGCCGCTGTTGACGGCGTCGGCGGGGCCTGTGAAGACGGGGATACGGATCGTCCTCCAACTCACAGATCGCCGCCATGCCCCAATTGCATCCCGCCCGCTCGCTCATTCGCCCGCTGATGCTATCGTTTGGTTTGGCGCTTGCCGCGCCCGCGGCGCATGCAGCTGACGTTCGCGCGCTGGCGCAACAGGAGCAGCAGCCGCTGCTCGACACTCTGCGCGACCTCGTGCAGATCGAATCCGGCAGCAAGGACATCGACGGCCTGAACCAGCTTGCCGAGCGCGTCGCCGGCCAGCTCAAGCAGCTCGGCGGCGCGGTCGATATCCTGCAGACCACGGATATCTACCGCCTCGACGACACGCCCGAGAAGATCGGCCCCGCCGTGCAGGCCGTCTTCAGGGGCTCCGGCGGCGCGAAGATCATGCTGATTGCGCACATGGATACGGTGTATCTCAAGGGCATGCTGAAGGACCAACCCTTCCGCATCGATGGCGACAAGGCCTATGGGCTCGGCATTGCCGACGACAAGCAGGGCGTCGCCACCATTATCCACGCCGTCGCGCTGCTGCAGAAGCTGAACTTCAGGGAATACGGTACGCTCACGGTGCTGATCAACGGCGACGAGGAGATCTCTTCGCCCGGCTGGCGCAGCACCATCACCCGCCTCGCCGCGGAGCAGGATGCCGTGTTCTCGTTCGAGGGCAGCGGCACCGACGGTACGCTGCGCCTCGCCACCAGCGGCATCGGCTCGGCCTACCTCACGGTGCACGGCAAGTCCTCGCATGCGGGCGCCAGGCCCGAAGGTGGCGTGAATGCGCTCTATGAGCTGTCACACCAGGTGCTGCAGATGAAGGACCTGTCCAAGCCGGAGCAGGGCCTGAAGCTGAACTGGACGGTGTCCAAGTCCGGCACCAACCGCAACGTGATCCCCGCCGAAGCCACCGCCCAGGCCGACGCGCGTGCGCTCAAGGTGGCGGATTTCGACGAGCTCGAGAAAGCCCTGCAGGACAAGATCAAGAATCGCCTGCTGCCGGACTCCAGGGTGGAGGTGAAATTCGAGGTGCGCCGCCCGCCGCTCGAAGCGAGCGACGCCTCGCGCCGTGTGGCCGGCCACGGCAAGACGATCTATCAGGAGCTGGGCCTGTCTCTGAACGTCGCCGAGCGGGCCACCGGCGGCGGCACCGATGCGGCGTTTGCCGCGCTCAAGACCAAGGGGGCCGTGGTCGAAGGCATGGGCCTGTCGGGCTTCGGCGCGCACTCCAACGATGCCGAATACGTGCAGATCAACAGTATCGTGCCGCGCCTGTATTTGACCACGCGCATGATCATGGATCTGTCCGACGGCAAGGTGAAATAGACCGGCAAGGCCGCGGCACGTTCGCGGGCCGGCTCAGGACGCCGCCGGCTCTTGCTTCGCGAGGCGGAAGCTCAGCGTGAACTGGGCGCCGCCGGACGGCAGGTTCTCCACCCGCACCGTCGCATCGTGATCCTCGACGACGCCGCGCACGATCGAGAGGCCGAGCCCCGCGCCGTCGGTGCGCTGGCGATCGCGACGCCAGAAGCGCTGGAAGATCAGGCCCTGCTCGGCGGGCGCAATCCCCGGCCCGCAGTCGCGCACCTGCACGGAACCGTTGTCGTGCACCTCGACATCGACCGAGGTCGCATCGGCGGTATACTTGATGGCGTTCTCCGCCAGGTTGAAGATCGCGCGCTGCAGCATCTCCGCATTGCCCCTGACCTGCACCGGACTGTCGGTGCCGCGCAGCGCGATGTCCTTCCGCTGCGCCAGTGCATATGGCGCGATCGAGCCGACCACCTCGGCGCACACCGCGCGCAAATCCGCGGTCTCGCCGGGATCCAGCACCAGCGTGTCGAGTTCGGCGATCTCGAGCAGCTGGCTGACGATGCGGCTCATGCTCTCGATGTCGGCATGCAGCTCCCTGGTCCCCTTGGCCGCATCGAGCGTCTCGATCCGGGTCCTGAGGATCGCAAGCGGCGTGCGCAGCTGATGCGCGGCATCGGCCGTGAACTGGCGCTGCACGTGAAAGCCTTCCTCAAGGCGATCGAACGCCTGGTTGACGGCCGTCACCAGCGGCAGGATCTCGCTCGGAATCCCCTCCGTCGGAAGACGGATATCGGTCCTTGCCGGCCCGATGCTTCTCGCCTCCTCCGAGGCCCGCAACAGCGGAATCACCGCGCGGCGGAAGATCAGGATGTCGGTGGCAAGCAGGATCAGAAGGATCGGGATGGTGATCCAGCCAACCCGCCGGAAGAAATTGGAGACGATGTCGTCGATGATGACGTCACGATGCGACAGGTCCTCGGCGACCAGGATGCGCAACGTCTGGCCGCCGAGCAGCCTGGTGACGCTGGCCCCGGAAATCCGGTTGGCCAAGGCCGGCAGTCGCGGCGGCTCGCGATGCGACGAAAACAGCAGATGATCGTCGGCATCGTAGATGTCGTAGCGGTAGCGGCCGTAGGCGTCGGAATAGAGCCCCCTCAGGCTGTCCGGCAGGTTGAGCTGCACCTTGCCCGTGCCATCGACCGAGAGGTTCTGGCCGAGATCGGCGGCCTGGTCGCGCATCGCTTCGCGATGCAGCTGATTGATCTCCGAATTCAACAGCCACAGCAGCAGCAGCGGCAGGAAGATCGCCGCGACCGCGACCGCCACGATGTGCAGGAACACGATCCGCGACGTCAGCGACTTGAAGCGGAACACGCCTACTTCTCCTCCGCCATCAGATAACCGACGCCCCGAATGGTGTGGATGATGACCCTGGCGCGGTGCTCGGTGAGCAGCTTGCGCAGCCGCGACACATAAACCTCGACCGCGTTCGAGGCGACCTCGCCGGACAGGCCGAAGATGTGGTCCTCGACATTCTTCTTCGGCACCACCCGCCCCTGCCGCCGCAGCAGGATCTCCAGCACGGATGTTTCGCGCGCGGAGAACACGTGCGGAGCGCCGTCGACGAACACCTGCTTGCTCTCGGTGTCGTAGACCAGATTGGCGAGCTTCAGCGAGGAGCCGAGCAGCTGGCCTGGCCGACGCAGGATGGCTTCGAGCCGCGCCACCAGCTCTTCCAGCGCGAACGGCTTCGCCAGATAGTCGTCCGCGCCGCTGCGCAGGCCGCTGACCCGATCCTGCAGGCCGCCCCGCGCGGTCAGCACCAGGACCGGCAGCGGATCGGTCTTGCGGCGCAGCTCCGACAGCACCGACAAGCCATCGCCGTCCGGCAGTCCGAGATCGAGGATCATGGCGGCATAGCTGACGCTGCGCAGCGCATCGCGCGCCTCGGCAACGCTGTTGACGACATCGGACTCGTATCCCGCCGCCATCAGCCCGCTGGCGAGCAGCCGCGAGAGCTCGACATTGTCCTCGACGATCAGAAGGCGCATCGCGGCAATCCTGACTTCATTTAATCGATCTTCTGCTTGCTGTCGTCAAAACAAGACGCATGCGAAGGTGACGTCTCGATGGCGACACAAGCGTATGTTGCTCCAGCTAGTGTTACTGCTCTGAAAACAGATACCGCCTCCCCGCTGCAATCAAAATCCACGCCAAGCGCCTTTGATTGCGCCCGCGTAAGGCTGACGTCAGCTAGCCATGATAACATAACGGATTGCGCGTTCGCGCCCGGAGATCGAGAACTGGCAACTGCCGCCACGGCCAGCCGGCGGTCATGCGTCTTCGCAAGCCGCGTCGCGCCGCAGCCGTGATCGCGGCATGGAAAAGCCCCGGAGCTTTTGCTCCGAGGCCGATTTCCTGTCCAACTCGCAGCGGTCACGCCTGCGAGTGGCGCGCCATGAAATTGTCGTAGCCGACCTCGGCGACCTGGAACCATTGATAGCCGTTGTTGGAGAACGAGGTCAGCGAGTCGTAGACCTTCTTGAAGTTGGCATTGGTCGCGGAAACCTCGGCATGCAGCTCCTTGGCGGCCTTGAAGGAGGCCTCCATCACCGCAGCCGGGAACGGACGCAGCTTGGTGCCGACCGCGAGCAGCTTCTTCAGTGCGATCGGATTGGCCTGGTCGTAGCGCGCCATCATCCAGTTGTTGGCGAGATGGCCGGCCTGCTCGAGCACGAACTGATAATGCTTCGGCAGCGCGTTCCACTTGTCGAGGTTGATCATCGCCACCAGCATGGGGCCGCCTTCCCACCAGCCGGGGAAGTAATAGTTCGGCGCGACCTTGTAGAAGCCGAGCTTCTCGTCGTCGTAGGGACCGACCCACTCGGCCGCATCGATGGTGCCCTTCTCCAGCGCCGGATAGATGTCGCCGCCGGCGAGCTGCTGCGGCACCGCGCCGAGCTTCTGCATCACCTTGCCGGCAAAGCCGCCGATGCGAAATTTGAGGCCCTTGAGATCGTCGACGCTGTTGATCTCCTTGCGAAACCAACCACCCATCTGGCAGCCGGTGTTGCCGGCGAGCAGCGAGGTGACGTTGTAGCTCTTGTAGAACTCGTTGAGCAGGTCCTTGCCGCCGCCCAGCATGAACCAGGCCTGGTTGAGGCGCATGTTGGGTCCGAACGGCACCGCGGAGCCGAAGGTGAAGGTCGGGTCCTTGCCGAAATAATAATATGGCGCGGTGTGCCCCATCTCGACGGTGCCGTTCTGCACGGCGTCGAGCACCTGCAGGCCCGGCACGATCTCGCCCGCAGCAAAGGTCTGGATCTGGAATTTGTTGTCGGTGGCTTCACCCACTGCCTTCGCCATCAGCTCGGCGCCGCCGTGCAGCGTGTCGAGCGACTTCGGCCAGCTCGTCGTCAAGCGCCACTTGAGCTCCGGCATCGACTGCGCGATCGCGGGAGCTGCGACCGTGGCTGCGCCGGCGACGCCCAGACCCGTGACCTTGATGAAATCTCTTCGCTTCATTTGAATCCTGCCCTGTTCGATTGTGTTGTCCGAGCGTCGACTGCTTTCGATCGTCGCGCCGCTTTTCTTTGCCGTCATGACCGGTGACCGATCACACGCCGCCTTCGTGCCGAGGCTTCGGATGCGAGCATGGAGCATCCCCCTCCCGAATGCCAGACGCAAAAAACCCGGCCTCGTTGCGGAGGCCGGGTTTATTTTTGCTCGAAGCTCGTGGCGGGCTTCGATCTTAGGACCGAAGCCCTTGGTTCTTGTTTGCCTGCGTTCTCTCTACGCGAACGCTCATCCGAAACGCCGTGCCGATCAGCCGCGGGTGCGCGAGCGGATCATGAAGCTGTCGAAGGTGTATTCGGCGACCTGCCACCACAGATACTGGTCGGAGCGGTAGGCCTGCATGGCATCGATCGACTTCTTGAAGTCGGCATTCTTGGCCGAGATTTCACCCCACAGCTCGTTGGTCGCCTTGAGGCAGGCCTCGAGCACCTCGTTGGTGAACGGACGCAGCTGCGTGCCGCCGGCAACCAGCCGCTTCAGCGCGGAGGGGTTCTGCATGTCGTAGCGCGCGGCCATCCAGCTGTTGGCGTTGGCGGCGCCGTTGGCCAGGATCGCCTGGTAGTTCTTCGGCAGCGCGTTCCACTTCTCCAGGTTGACGAAGGAGTGCACGGTCGGACCGCCTTCCCAGAAGCCCGGGTAGTAGTAGTACTTGGCGACCTTCTGGAAGCCGAGCTTCTCGTCGTCATAGGGACCGACCCACTCGGCCGCGTCGATGGTGCCCTTTTCGAGCGCCGGATAGATGTCGCCGCCGGCGAGCTGCTGCGGCACCACGCCGACCTTCTGCAGCACCTGGCCGGCAATGCCGCCGATGCGCATCTTCAGGCCCGACATGTCGGCGACGGTCTTGATCTCCTTGCGGAACCAGCCGCCCATCTGGGTGCCGGTGTTGCCGGTCGGGAAACCGATCACGCCGAACTTCTTGAAGAACTCGTTGCCGAGCTCCTGGCCACCGCCCTGATACCACCAGGAGTTCTGCATGCGGGCATTGAGACCGAACGGCACCGAGGCGTAAATCGCGAAGGTCGGGTCCTTGCCGACATAGTAGTAGGCGACGGTGTGCGACATCTCGACCGTGCCGTTGGAGGTCGCGTCCAGCGCCTGCAGGCCGGGGACGATTTCACCCGCCGCGAACACCTGGATCTGGAACTTGTTGTCGGTCATTTCGGCGACGTACTTCGACAGCTCGACGGCACCGCCATAGATGGTGTCCAGCGACTTCGGGAAGCTCGAGGTCAGGCGCCACTTGATTTCAGGCGAGGACTGCGCGATCGCCGGCGCGGCAACCGCCGTCGCGGCAGCACCGGCCGCAGAAACTTTCAAAAAATCACGACGCTTCATCGTAAGGCTTCTCCTTCAGGGGCGTTTCCCAGTGACCGCAAGCAGTTCTCCGGCAGGCGCGTGAAGGCCTGCCGAGGCGCTCTGGGTCGGCCCTTTAACACGGAAGGCGGCGTCACGGAAACGCGACAATGGCATGACCGCGCCAATTAAACGAAAGTCTGATGAGGCTGGAAATCAGCCGGAAAATGCGCCTTCAGGCGGCGACGATGACGCCTGGCAGGTGGCCGCGGAGCTGCCGCCGACCGCGCGGTAAATCGCCGCGTGCGGGCCGTCCGGTCCGCGCTCAACCATCGGGTTGCCGGAGCAATCAGCGCCGCGTCGTTTCCCGCGCCTTCTTGGCTTGATCAGCCAAATACCGCCCGCGCCGGATCCAGCTTTGCGCGGTTGTCTTGCTGACGCCATACGTCTTGGCGATCACCTCGGCAGCCTCGCCGATCGAGTCGGATTTCTTGGCCATGTTGAATGCCAGCCGGGAGGCCTCTGCGCGCTTCTCCCGCGTCAGATGTTTGCGGTGCTGTTTGTTTGCTTCGCGTGATGCTGCCATGTCGATGGTCGCCTCACGGCCCCTTCCCGCAGTTTTGGCTTCACCCGTGGCCGCCTTCCGCTGATCGAAGGGTGGTACGATTCGGCCACTCCTGCATAAACATACAGGCCGGAACCGATTCAGCAATCGTCCAAAGGCACCAAGGGCCACAGGCCTGTGAAGAAGGCCAGCCGGGCTCCCGACGCTTTGCGGCCGATCGGCCCAGCGCGACGGCAGCGCGGGCTCAGGCTGCCGCGATGACGCCTTGCAGCTGCTCGCGGACCTTGCCCCCGATCGCGCGGTAGATCGCTGCGTGCGGGCCGTCCGGTTCGCTCTCGACCACCGGGTTGCCGGAATCGGAGGCCGTGCGGATCGCGATGTGCAGGGGGATTTCGCCGAGGAACGGCACCCCCAGCTTCTCGGCCTCGTGGCGGGCGCCGCCATGGCCGAAGATATCCGAGCGGGTGCCGCAATGCGGGCACTGGAAATAGCTCATGTTCTCGACGATGCCGAGCACCGGCACGTTGACCTTCTTGAACATCGCAAGCCCGCGCCGGGCGTCGATCAGCGAGAGGTCCTGCGGGGTCGAGACGATGACGGCGCCCTTGAGCGGGACGTTCTGCGCCAGCGTGAGCTGGGCATCGCCGGTGCCGGGCGGCATGTCGACCACGAGCACGTCGAGCGTACCCCAGGCGACGTCGCGCAGCATCTGGGTGATCGCCGACATCACCATCGGCCCGCGCCAGATCATCGCGGTGTCCTCCTCGACCAGGAAGCCGATCGACATGATCGACAGGCCGAAGCGCTGCAGCGGGACCATCTTCTTGTCGTCATTGAGCTGCGGCTTCTCGCGGATGCCGGTCAGCCGCGGCACCGACGGGCCGTAGATGTCGGCGTCGAGCAGCCCGACGCGCAGGCCGAGGTCGCGCAGGCCGAGCGCGAGGTTGAGCGCCGTGGTCGACTTGCCGACGCCGCCCTTGCCGGAGGCGACGGCGATGACTGCGGAGATGCCGGGGATCTCGGCCTGCCGGGCCATCGGCGATTGCCCGCCGGGCGGATGCGGATGACGATGGGCGGACGCCGGCGGGACGCCGCCGGCCGGCCGCGGCGCCGGCGCCGCGCCGCCCGCCTTGCGCTCGGCGGTCAGCGCGATCATCGCGACGCTGACGCCGGGAATGGCACGCACGGCATTCTCGGCCTGCGCACGCACGCTCTCCCAGGCGCGGGCCTCCGCGGCGTCGACATTGATCGAGAAGAACACCTTGCCGTCGGTGACCGTGATCGCCGACAGCACATTGGCGTTGGTCAAGGCCGTGCCGCGTGGCGACATCACCTTGGCAAGGCAATCGAGAACCTGTTGCTGCGTCACGCTCACCGCGCATCTCCTGGGCATTTTAGTCGGCATGATCTTGTTCGGAAAACCGCTTCGCACTTTTCCGGATCATGCCCCAAGAGACGACCCATAGAGCGTTGCAGCGCAAAAGGCTACCTCGCTCCGACGTCGTCCCGCCGCTCGGCCGGCGCAGCCGAGCCGCCTTCCTTGGCCGCCTCGTAGTTCAGCTCGATCATGACCCCGTTGGGGTCGTTCACGAAGATCTGCCAGAGATCGCCGCCGGGAACCTGGCGCGAGTCGAATTCCATGCCCTTGGACTGAAGCCGTTGCCTCATCCCATCGAAGCCCTGGCTGGCAAAGGCGACGTGATGGACGACGCCCGAGTCAGGCTTTTGTGCCTCGTCGGTCGCCGAAATATCGACCAGATGCACGACCGCCTTGCCCTCGCTGTACATCCACGCACCGGGGAACGCGAAGTTCGGCCGCGCGCCCTTTTCCAGGCCCAGAATGTCCTCGTAGAACCGCACCGTGGCGGAGAGATTCCGGGTCCGGATATTGAAATGATCGAGCACACCGACGCTCATGCCCATGCGAGATACTCCCTTTTTTGTGAAGTTCGTTGGTGGGCCAATCCTAGCACAAAACCTGTCTCTTATACACATCTGACGCTGCCGACGAACGATGTGTATAAGAGACAGGTATCAGACATGGCTAAAGTCGCTTTCCTCGGTCTCGGCGTAATGGGTTTCCCGATGGCGGGACACCTCGTGAAAAAGGGCGGCCATGAGGTCACCGTGTACAACCGGACCGCGGCGAAGGCGAAGGAATGGGCCGACAAGTTCGGCGGCAAGACGGCGCCGACCCCGAAGGCCGCCGCCGAAGGTCAGGATTTCGTGATGTGCTGCGTCGGCAATGACAACGACCTGCGCGCGGTCACGATCGGCCCCGACGGCGCCTTCGCCGGGGTCAGGAAGGGCGCGACCTTCGTCGATCACACCACCGCCTCCGCCGAGGTCGCCCGCGAGCTCGATGCCGCCGCGACCAAGGCCGGCTTCAAGTTCGTCGACGCGCCGGTGTCGGGCGGCCAGGCCGGCGCCGAGAACGGCGTGCTGACGGTGATGTGCGGCGGCAGCGAAGACGCCTATGCAGGCGCGGAGCCGATCATCACCGGCGCCTATGCGCGGATGTGCAAATTGCTCGGCCCGGCCGGCGCCGGCCAGCTCACCAAGATGGTCAACCAGATCTGCATCGCAGGCCTGGTTCAGGGCCTGTCGGAGGGCATCCACTTCGCCAAGAAGAGCGGCCTCGACGTCGCCGCCGTGATCGAGACCATCTCCAAGGGCGCGGCGCAGTCCTGGCAGATGGAAAACCGCTACAAGACCATGAACGAGGGCAAGTACGATTTCGGCTTCGCGGTCGAGTGGATGCGCAAGGACCTCTCGATTGCGCTGGCGGAGGCCCGCCGCAACGGCGCCACCCTGCCCGCCACCGCGCTGGTCGACCAGTTCTATGCCGAGGTCGAGAAGATGGGCGGCAAGCGCTGGGATACGTCGAGCCTACTCGCCCGTCTGCAGCGCTAACGCTTCCCACCATCTCGTCATGCCCGGGCTTGTCCCGGGCATCCACGTCTTTGGATCCACGAGAAGCAAGACGTAAATGGCCGGGACAAGCCTGGCCATGACAACATGGAATTGTCGGACCTGGCGTGCGCGTGTGCGCCCGCCATCGCGCCCCCGGCGCAAAAGTTAATTTAACTCCCCGTTTACGCTTTTCCTTAGCTCTTTAAGTCATCGCTTAATGATTTGGCGTCACAGATAGACAATGCAAAAGGCCCGCGCGGTTCGCTGGCAGGATTTGTGTTGTTGATGAGTAATCCCGCAGAAAAGCCTGAAGTTGTAGCGCTTCCGGCAGGACCTCAGGTGACGGTGCCGGTGAACAGCCGGCGCGTCGCCGCGCAGCGGGTGCGCGAGGCGCGGGATCGGTTAACGTCAACCAGTGGAACCCGCCCGGCGTTCGACGCCGAACTGCTCCGCCAATACGCCCAGACCCGCATGTCGGCGTCCTACGTCGTGATGCTGCTCGTGGTAGCAACCGGCGTGCTGTTTGGCCTCTGGATGAAGCCGATCGTGGCCGGCGCCTGGACGGTCGGCATCCTCTGCGTCCATCTCGCCATCATCCGCAGCTGTTCCCGCTTCCTCACCGAACCCACCTCGGTCGCGGTCACCCGCAAATGGCGGACGCGCTTCGTGCTGCTCGACCTGCTCTACGGCCTGTGCTGGACCGCGATCCTTATCCACCCCGCCGGGCGCGATCTCGCCTCCAACACGCTGATGATGTTCCTGATGCTGCTGGTGATCGCGGTCTCCAGCATGCTGGCCGCGAGCCTGCCGATCGCAGCCCTTGCGGCGACCGTTCCGGTGACGGTCGGGATCGCGCTCGACCTCGTGCTCAACGGCGCGTTCGACAATTACGTGCTGGCGCTGCTCGCGCTTGCCGCCGAAGGCTATTTTGCCCTGCTCGCGCACCGCCTGCATTCGACCACGCTGGCGACGCTGGAGGCCCGCGCCGAAAAGGATGCGCTGATCGGCGAACTGGAGCAGGCCAAGGCGATCTCCGACGAGGCGCGCCACCGTGCCGAATCCGCCAACGTCGCCAAGTCGCGCTTCCTCGCCCAGATGAGCCACGAGCTGCGCACGCCGCTCAACGCCATCCTCGGCTTCTCCGAGGTGATGAAGAGCGAGATCTTCGGCGGGCACACCGTGCCGGTCTACAAGGAATATTCCGCCGACATCCATAATTCCGGCGTGCACCTGCTCAATCTCATCAACGAGATCCTCGATCTGTCGCGGATCGAGGCCGGTCGCTACGAGCTGAATGAAGAGGCCGTGGCGCTGGTGCATGTCGTCGCCGACTGCCACCACCTGTTGAAGCTGCGCGCCTCCAGCCGCGGCATCACCATCCACGAGGTGTTCGAGCACGGCATGCCCAGGATCTGGGGCGACGAGCGCGCCATCCGACAGGTCGTGCTCAACCTGCTCTCCAACTCGATCAAGTTCACGCCGCAGGGCCGCGAAATCTGGCTCAAGGTCGGCTGGACCGCGTCGGGCGGGCAATATCTGAGCGTCAAGGACACCGGCAGCGGCATCGCCGAGGACGAGATCCCGGTCGTGCTGGCCTCCTTCGGCCAGGGCTCCAACTCGATCAAGTCGGCGGAACAGGGCGCGGGCCTCGGCCTGCCGATCGCGAAAAGCCTGATCGACATGCATGGCGGCACCTTCACGCTGAAGTCGAAGCTGCGCATCGGCACCGAGGTGATCGTGACCTTGCCGCCGGAACGGGTGATGAGCGCGCTGGCGCCGATGGCGGAAGAAGCGCCGCCGATGCAGCCGCCGGAGCCCGTCGAGCCCACGATGGGCGCCGACCGGAAACGCGTGCGCCGCAAGTCGATCATGAGTGCCGGCACCGGATTGTAGAGCATGTCGCGGAAGATCGTGACGCGGTTATCGCCAGAGCCCTTTCCGTTCCGATGGATTCGGAACGGGGCTCTAGACTTTGGTTCTGACGCGTTTTCTTTACGCGAACCGGTCTCCACTTCGCTCGAAAACGCGTTGGCAATAAACCCAAGGCGTTCGCGCCGGGACCATGCTCGCGACAAAAAGCCGAGGCGTGATGCAGCATCCCACGTCAGCCGGCTTGCACCGGCCGCTGAAACCGTTCAACACTTGAACAATGAGCTCAGAGACGCCGTGTATCGCAGTCTGCATGATGGACCCCAGGACGAAGCTCTGCTTCGGCTGTGGCCGCACGCTTCCGGAGATCGCGCGCTGGCACAAGATGGACCGCACGGAGCGGCTGTCGGTGATGGCGACGCTGCCGGCGCGCATGGCCGAGGCTGGGCTCGAGCGCATGGAGCCGCGTCCGAAGCGCGCGTGATCGGCGTTGCGGCGGGAGTTGCGCCGTGACCCGTATCCTCCTCGTCATCGTGCTGCTGATGGCAACCGCCGGCGCGGTCGTCGCCTATGGCGACCCCGAGCAGATCGCCCGCGCCAGGGAGAATCTGACCCAGATCTTCGGCCGCAGCATCACCGCCTCAGCCTCCACCCCCAGCTCCGCCCCCGCGGTGCAGATTGCGCGCGGCCAGGGCGGCGAGTTCGCGTTCCGCGCCAAGATCAACGGCGTCAGCGCCCCGATGGTGATCGACACCGGCGCGACCTCGGTCGTGCTCACCTGGGAAACCGCGAAAGCGATCGGGCTGCCGATCGATATGCTCGAATACAATGTCGACCTCGAGACCGCCGGCGGTCACACCAAGGCGGCGCGGCTGACGCTCGACCGGCTCGCAGTCGGCAAGCTGGTCGAGAAATCGGTGCCGGCGCTGGTGGTGCAGCGCGGGCAGATGAAGACCAACCTGCTCGGTATGAGCTTCCTCGACCGGCTCGAGAGCTGGGGCGTCCGCGCCGACACGCTGAGCCTGACCGGCTACCCCGACGTCACCGGCAGTATCAACACCTCAAGCCGCCACCGGCGCCCGCGCACGGCCGTCGACTAGGCTGCGCTAGCGCTCAACGAAGGCCAGGGGCGGCTTGATGCCGTCTCCTCCGCAAGCACGTGGCACTCCGGGGCGCAGATCCAAAAATCGCACCTGATGGCCGCTCGATGTCCGATCCGTGCGCGATGCGGATCAACTTCCGCAGTGAAATGACGCAACGAACCAACCGCATAAGTGATCTGCAGTCGCACTGTGGAAACGAAGATTGTACGGTGCACGAAAACTGGCTCTACTGACTTTCGCTATCTGCTCCAGCATGTCGGCACGCGACGTGTCCGATGACGACACGGTCAGAGATTAGGATTTCCAATCCCGTATGCCGCGCGGCAAGGAAATTTCCAAGATCAAGAGAAAAACAGCATCAAGCTACTGTCTTGGCCAGGCGGGGCAACCATGAACGTTCGATCCGGTTTTCTGGACTCCATTGGCAACACGCCGTTGATCAGGCTGCGCGCGGCATCGGAGAGCACGGGCTGCAACATTTACGGCAAGGCCGAATTTCTTAATCCGGGCGGCTCGATCAAGGATCGTGCAGCCCTCGCCATCATCAACGACGCCGAGCAGCGCGGCCGGCTCAAGCCGGGCGGTGTCATCGTGGAAGGCACGGCCGGCAATGTCGGCATCGGCATTGCGCTCGTGGCCAATGCGCGCGGTTATCGATCCGTAATCGTGATGCCCGATACGCAAAGTCAGGAAAAGAAAGACATGCTGCGGCTGTGCGGCGCCGATCTGCGCCTGATGCCCGCCGTGCCATCTTCCCATCCGGACCACTATGCACGCTATTCCGGTCGCCTCGCCGAAGAACTGGGCGCATTCTGGGCAAATCAGTTCGACAACGTCGCCAACCGCGACGGCCACTATCGCACGACCGGCCCCGAGATCTGGCACCAGACGGATGGAAAGATCGATGGCTTCACCTGCGCCGTCGGCAGCGGCGGGACGTTGGGTGGCATTGCGCTCGCCCTCAAGGAGCGAAACCCCGACGTGAAGATCGGGCTCAGCGATCCGATGGGCGCCGCCCTCTACAACTGGTTCACAAAGGGCGAGCTGACGACAGAGGGTGAGTCGATTACGGAAGGCATCGGCCAGGTCCGCGTGACGAAGAACCTCGAGGGCACGCCGATCGACATGGCCTACCAGATCACTGATGAGGAGGCGCTACCCGTCCTGTTCGACCTGGTCGCGCATGAGGGGTTGGTTCTGGGTGGCTCGAGCGCGATCAACATCGTGGGAGCGATGCGGCTTGCACGCGACCTCGGTCCAGGCAAGACCATCGTCACCATCCTTGCCGACAGTGGCCAGCGCTACCAGTCCAAACTCTTCAATCCGGATTTCCTCCGCAAGAAGAATCTCCCGCTCCCGCCCTGGATGATCTGAACGGGAGCCAACCCGACGCAATCGCTCCGGAGGCATCAACCCGGTGCTATCGATCGTCGTCGTGGATCGACGACGGGTGCCGGCACAGCGGCGTGACCTGGATCTCCATGAACGGAAACAGCGGCAGGCTGGACAGAATGTCGTGCAATTCCTGCGCGCCAGACACGTCGAAGATGCTGACATTGGCGTAGCGCCCCGCCACCCGCCACAGATGGCGCCAGGCCCCGGTACGCTGGAGCTCCATGGCGCGGACCCGTTCCGCCGCCTTCAGCGCGTCGACCTTCTCGACCGGGAGATCGTGCGGAATCCGCACATCCATTTCGACGTGGAACAGCATGATGATGAACTCTCTCAGCAATGGGGTGAAACGGCGTGGAGCCGCCGCAAGATCGCGGCGGCTCCATTGATCGGACTATCAGATGCTCAGCCTTGTCGTCAGCCTTGCACCAGACCGCGGCTGACGAGGTTGATGTCGTCGGGATTGACGAGGTCCTTCGCCGTCCAGCCGGAGACGTCGTAGTCGCTCATGCAGTTGCGGACGAAATCCTGCATTGCACCGAGGTCGCCGGTGGCGCTCGCGGCCATCAGCGTCTCGACGCGCAGGTTCTCGTAGTTGCCCGCATAGTTGCGCTCGTACAGCTCATGCCGGCCGCCGAACTCGGAGCCGACCGCGTCCCAGAGCAGCTTCAGCAGCTTGATCCGGTCGATCGCGGCATAACCGTTGGAGCCGCGCACGAAGCGGTCGAGATAGGGCCGGATGGCCTCGCTCTCCAGATCGGCCGAACTCGACGGCAGATAGATCAGGCCGCTTGCGACATGACGCTCGATCAATTCCTTGATCCGCGGATAGGCCATCGGTGCGAACACGCGATAGGCCAGCCCGTAGTTCAGATTCGGCAGATTGTAGCCATCGGTCCCCTGCCAGGCGATCGGCGATTTCACCATCGCATCGGCAATGCCGTGGAACAGATTGCGCCAGGCGATCACCTCGCCCACCGCCGTCTGCACGCCGCGAAAATCCTTCGACCCGGTCGCCTCGACGGCCATCGAGAACAGGCCGGCGATGAAGTCGAGCTTGACGGCAAGCCGTGTCACGCCGTGCAGCGTGAACCGCGGGATGAAGCCCGAGGCCGGGAAGAACTGGTTGATCTTGTCGACGTCGCCATAGATGAAGACATTCTCCCAGGGCACCAGCACCTTGTCGAACACGAGAATCGAGTCGTTCTCGTCGAAGCGGCTGGACAGCGGATAGTCGAACGGCGAGCCGGTCGCCGCCGCGGTGAATTCGTAGGACGAGCGGGCAATCAGCTTGATGCCCTTGGCATCCATCGGCGCCGTAAAGATCAGCGCGAACGACTTGTCCTTGATCGGAATGCCGTAGTGGGCGATGAAATTGTAGTGCGTCAGCGCCGAGCCGGTCGCCACCACCTTCGCGCCCGAAACTATCAGGCCGGCGTCGGTCTCCTTCTCGACATGCATGAAGACGTCACGCACCTCCTCGATGGCGCGGTCGCGATCGATCGGCGGATTGACGATGGCATGATTCCAGAAGTCGAGACGCTCCTGGGTCCGGGCGTACCACTTTTTCGCATTACCGGCGTAGTCGCCATAGAAGCTTGAATTCGCCCCCAGCGTGCCGAGGAACGACGCCTTGTAGTCCGGCGAACGGCCCATCCAGCCGAAAGAAACCTTCTGCAATTCGGCGATCGCATCGCGGCCCTTGACGAGGTCGTCAGCCGTCTTCGAGCCGAGGAAGAACGGATGGGTCAGCTGTCCCGAGCCGGTGTCGGTCAGGACGCCGATCTGATCCTTCTTCTCATGGAAGCGGTCGTACCAACGCGCCACCATCCGCGCCGAATTGCGGAAGGCTGGATGCTGGGTGACGTTCTTGACGCGCTCGCCGTAGATGTAGATTTCCCGGCCGTCCTGGATGCTGTCCAGGAATTCCGCACCGGTATAGACGCTGGTGGTTGGCGCAGGCACGTCGGCCCGCAGGGCTGCTGCAGTAGTCATGGGTTTCTCCTCCGCTTGTGTCGTTGGACCGGCGGCGTTGTCACGCCGGCCTCAAGACCATCTCGTCACGCTCTTGGACGGCGTGACATCGGAGGAAACGCTACGCGCTCACCCGGAGCGGGCGAAAGGTATCACACCATACCGCGCGGACCGGCCCGGCTCGGGCTATGACTCGATGGCACGGACCGGACGGCAAGGATCGTTCGGCCGGCGCACGCCGCAGCTGACGCAGCCATGCGCAGCACGGCAAGGGAGCGAAACCGGAGCGAGCCATGGCCACGGGTTTAGGCACGGGTTTTGACAGCGCTGCTGTCGCTTTCCATCGCGATGGGGAATTGGCCCTCGACGCCTGCGTCGTGACCATCGGTGCATTTGACGGCGTTCACCGCGGCCATCAGGAACTGCTGCGGCAGACCATCGCGGCAGCGCGGCGCCGCGGCATTCCAGCCGTGGTCTACACCTTCGATCCGCCGCCAAAGGTGTATTTCGGTCAGGCCGAGCCGCTGATTTCGCTTCGCGAAAAGCTCGAGCGCATCGCAACATTCGCGCCTGACCACGTCGTCGTCGCCGATTTCAACCAGATCTATGTCCGGCGCACCGCGCTCGATTTCCTCGCCGAGTTGCATAAGCTGCAACCGCGTGAGGTGATCGTCGGCGAGGATTTCCGCTTCGGGTCCTGCAAGGGCGGCACCGCCCTGCTGCTGCGGCAGCACTTCAACACGCGCATCCTGCCGCCAGTGCGCTGTGGCAATGGCGAGATCGTCTCCAGCAGCCGGATCCGGAGCTTGCGGCAATCCGGCCTTGCCGCCGCCGCGGCGACGCTGGAGAACTGGAGAGATATCGTGACCGCGCCACCGGCCGACCGATCCGGTTTGGCCCAACTCGAGGTCGCAAGCCGATGACCGCCATCGATCCGCGAGAGTTGCGCAATGCCTGTGGCCAGTTCGGCACCGGCGTCACCATCATCACGACGCATTGCGAGGGCCGCGATCACGGCATGACGGCCAACGCCTTCATGTCGGTCTCGCTCGATCCGCCGCTGGTCGCGATCTCGATCGCGAAAAGCGCGAAGATGCTCGGCAACATCCAGAAGACCGGCCGCTTTGCGGTCAGCATCCTCGCCGAGGGCATGGAGGATTTCGCCTGGCATTTCGCCGGCAAGCCAAGGCTCGACCTCTGCGACGTCTTCGAACGCCGCAACGACCTGCCTGTGATCGCCGACGCGGCGGCATATTTCGTGACCGATCTCGCCGATGAGATCGTCGCCGGAGACCACACGATCTTCCTCGGCCACGTCCGCGAGATGTCGCTGGAGCCCAGCAAGAAGCCGCTGTTGTTCTTCCGCGGCCGCTTCGGCGGCCTTGCCGACCCGCACCCTGCGCCCGCGACGCTGGAGAATGCCGCTTACGAATTTGTCTGGTGAGACCAGCGACCGATATTCCCGAAAACGGGGATGCAAGTTTGAGCAAACTGCAAGAAAAGGAGGAAACGACCATGCTGAACGTCAACAAGGACACCATCACCGACCACGTGATCGCCGCGCTCTCGAAGGACATTCCGGATCGCAACCGTCAGATCATGACGAGCCTGATCCGCCACATGCACGACTTCTGCAAGGAGGTCGACCTGACCTTCGCCGAGTGGTTCGCCGCATGCGAATTCCTGCGCCGCGCCGGCGACATCTCGGACGAGAAGCGCAACGAGTTCATCCTGATCGCCGACATTCTCGGCGTCGAGGTGCTGGTCGACATGCTCGACCACCGGGTCACCGACGGCGAGAGCGAATCCACCGTGCTGGGGCCGTTCTATCGGGAAAATCCGCCGGTGCTCGCCAAGGGCGCTTCCATCATCAAGAAGACGTTCGACAACGCGCAGACCGTCAAGGTCAGCGGGCGCATCAGCGACACGGCGGGGCGCCCGATCGAGGGCGTCACGATCGACGTCTGGGAAGACGCGCCGAACGGCCTTTACGACCTGCAGGATCCGGAACAGCCGGCCTACAATCTGCGCGGACGCTTCACGACCGACGCCAACGGCGAGTTTGCCTTCGTGGCGCTCCGCCCCGAGCCCTACCCGATCCCCTATGACGGCGCCGGCGGCGAGCTGCTGAAATATATGGGCCACCATCCCTGGCGTCCGGGCCACATCCACTTCATGCTTTCGAAGGACGGCTATCATTCGCTGATCTCGCAGATCTACGATTCCGAGACCAAGTACCTCGACAACGACTCGGTGTTCGCCGTGAAGCAGAGCCTGATCGGCAAGTTCGCCAAGGCCCCCGCCGGCGCCGACACCGATCTGGTTCTCAACTTCGACTTCAAGCTCAAGAAAGCCGCCGTCGAACGGCTCGTCGCCGCCGAATAATGCCCGTTACGTCCTGCCAGGCTCCGCCAGCCTGGCAGGGCTCATTCTGAACTGACCTGCGAGGACATATGAGTCGTGCCGTGATCGAAATCGCCGAGCCCGTGGAGCGAGTGCAGGCTCACGCAAAGGACACTGCGATCCGCAGTATCCGCGCGACCATCGTGGAGGCGCCGACCCGCCGCCGGCACAAGCTCTCGAACACGGAAGTCACGCATCAGGGTTACGTGCTGGTGCGCGTCCTGCTCGATAACGGCGTGACGGGCATCGGCGAAGCCTCGACGCTCGGCGGACCGCGCTGGGCCGAGGAAAGCGTGGAATCGATCAAGGCCGCGGTCACGAATTATCTGGCGCCGGCGCTGCTCGGACAGCCTGCCCTCGCCTTCGAAGCCAATGCTTTGCGCATGAGCAAGGCTGCCACCCGCAATTTCGCCGCCAAGGGCGCGATCGAATCCGCCCTGCTCGACGCCGCCGGCAAGACGCTCGGCCTGCCCGCCAGCGCGCTGCTCGGCGGCGCCGTGCGCGAACGCATGGAGGTGATCTGGGCGCTGGCCTCGGGCGACAGCGGCCAGGAGGTGGAAGAAGCGAAAGAGAAGCTGCGGCGCCGCGAACACCGCCAGTTCAAGATCAAGTTCGGCTTCAACCGGCCGCAGGCCGATCTGAAGCGGTTGCAAGCATTGCGCGACGGCCTCGGCGACGAGGTGCGCCTGATCGTCGATGTCAACCAGGGCTGGACCGAGGCCGAATGCATCCGTTTCATGCCTGCGCTGGAGGAGCTGGATGTTGCCCTGATCGAACAACCGGTATCGGCGCTGCAACTGGAAGCGATGGCGCGTGTCGCGGCCCGCACCTCGATTCCATTGCTGGTGGACGAAGCGGCTTTCACCAAGGAGGACATCGCGCGCGCGGGCGCGATGGGCTGCGGCAGCGTCTACTCGCTGAAGCTCGTGAAGAGCGGCGGCCTGTTCGAGATGAAGCGCGCCGCTGCGGTCGCGGCCGCGCACGGGCTCGAGCTCTATGGCGGCTGCCTGTTGGAGAGCAGCATCGGCGCGGCGGCGCACCTTGCCGCCTTCGCCACCCTGCCCAGGCTCGAATGGGGCACCGAGCATTTCGGTCCGCGAATCCTCGTGGAAGATCTGGTCGTCAACCCGATCAGATTCGACGAATTCGAGATCTGTGTCCCTGATGGCCCCGGTCTCGGCGTAGAGGTCGACGAGGACAAGATCCGCACCTTTGCCCGGAAGGACTAGCCGGATGGCGCCGTTCCCGCGGGCAATTGACAATCCAGGGACCCACGCCCAGTCTTCGCGCTGGAACCATCGTCTCGATCGTGCGCTGATGACCACGCGATATCGAACCCGGCCAGCCGTCCCGGCCGCTTCCCCGGAAGCGCGCGAACAGGCGTTCGGCTAGCCGTGACCGATCGCGACGATGTCATGGATCTCAGGCGGCTGGTCTATTTCGTCGCCGTCGCCGAGGAATTGCATTTCGGCCGTGCCGCGTCGCGGCTTGCGATCGCGCAGCCGCCGCTCAGCCGGCAAATCGCGCAACTCGAGAGCGATCTCGGCGTCATGCTGATCGACCGGAGTCGAAGCCAGATCCGGCTGACCCAGGCCGGCAGCGTTCTGCTGGAGCGGGCGCGCGACGTGCTGGAGCGGCTCGACCGGACGCACCGCGAGATCAAGCGGATCGGCGAAGGCTTTTCCGGTCACCTGCGCGTCGCCTTCGTCGGATCGGCGACCTATGGCGTGCTGCCGAGCGTGATCCAGGCGTTTCGTTCGGCCTATCCCGACGTCGAGCTCGCGCTGTCGGCGATGAACAACGCCGAGCAGAAGCGCGCGGTGATCCAGCGCGAGATCGACATCGCCATCGCCCGGCCCTCGCTCGACGACGAGGAGCTGAAGTCGGAGCCGCTGCTGCAGGAGCCGCTGATCCTCGCGCTCTCAGACACTTCGCCCCTGCTCGAGCAGCAGGTCCCGCGACTGGCGGCGCTGAAGGCCGAGACGTTCGTCCTCTACCCACGCAAGCCGCGCCCGAGCTTCGCCGACCACATCCTCAACATCTGCCTCGAAGAAGGTTTCATTCCGAAATCGCAGGTGCTGGCGCAGGACTATCAGACCGCAATCAGCCTGGTGTCGGTCGGCGTCGGCATCGCGCTGGTGCCGAAATCGGTTTCGGAGGCGGAGCGGCCCGGCGTCGCCTACCGCGCCTATGAGGGACACAATCCGGGCACTGCGCTGTCGCTGAACTACCGGCGCGACAACCGGATGCCGCATCTGTTCAATTTCCTGAAGGTCGCACAAGACGTCACGCGGCGTCAGCGCAAGCATTAGAGCGTTTTCGAGCGAAGTGGATACCGGTTCGCGTGAAGAAAACGCGTCAAGACAAGGAATCTAGAGCCCTCAGGCCGCGACCGCCGCCGGCGCGCGATCGTCAACGCGTGCGATCGCCTCGCGCAGCACGTCGATGTCAGCCCCCGGCCGAACGCCGTTCTCCGCGAGATACCTGCGGAACGCACGCGCACCGGGGACACCATGGAAGGCGCCGACGAAATGCCGCGTGATCGAATGCAGCCGGGTGCCCTCGGCCAGCTGCCGCTCGATATAGGGCAGCATCGCCGCGAACACGTCCTTCATCGTGGCGTGCGGCGGCGTCTCGCCGAACAGCTCGGAATCGACGGTGAGCAGCCGCCACGGCTCCTGATAGGCCGCCCGCCCCAGCATCACGCCATCGACATGCGCCAGATGCCGCTTTGCCTCGGCGAGACTCGTGATGCCGCCGTTGATGACGATGGGCACGTGCGGCAACGCCGCCTTGAGGCGATAGACCCGGTCGTAGTCGAGCGGCGGGATGTCGCGGTTCTCCTTCGGCGACAATCCGTTGAGCCAGGCCTTGCGCGCGTGCACGACAAGCGCATCCGCGCCCGCGGCAATCACGCCGCGGGCCAGCGTGTCGAGCGCGACTTCCGGATCCTGGTCGTCGATGCCGATCCGACATTTCACCGTCACGGGAATCCGCACCGCACGCTTCATCGCCGCAACGCCTTCGGCGACCAGCGCCGGCTCCGCCATCAGGCAAGCGCCGAAGCGGCCATCCTTCACCCGATCGGAGGGACAGCCGACATTGAGATTGATCTCGTCATAACCGAAATCCTCGCCGATCTCTGCGGCGGTCGCCAGATCGCGCGGATCGGAACCGCCGAGCTGCAGCGCCACCGGATGCTCGCTGGCGTCGAAGCCGAGCAGCCGCGCCCGATCGCCATGGATGATGGCGCCGGTCGTCAGCATCTCCGTATAAAGCCGCGCCCGCCGCGACATCAGCCGATGGAAGACCCGGCAATGCCGATCGGTCCAGTCCATCATGGGCGCGGTACAAAACCGATAATCTTGATTATTCAAGAAGTTATCCTACACTCTCAAAGGACTAGAAGAGGAACATACCCCCTCTGTGTGCACTCCAAACTAGCCAAATTTGCGCTGGTTTGTACCGCATTTGACCTCGCGGTGCACACGTAGAGCACACGAAATACGGACGGAGTGCACACGCAAATGCCGACTTATACGAAGCTGGGGTCTGGAAGCTGGCGGGTCCAGGTCAGGAGAAAACGCCAGTACATCGCAAATACGTTCATTAGGCGACGCGACGCTGAAGAGTGGGCAATCGAAGCCGAGCGTTCCATCGATCGGGGAACCGCGGTCCGACGTTCCAAGTTTGGCGAGCAACCGCGCATCTTTTCCGACTTGATCGCATTGCACCTCGACGATCTTGCCCAGGTTGGCAAGCCGGTTCGACGATCGAAGTCGATGGTGCTTAAGGCGCTCAAAACTTCTCTTGGACGCGTTAACCTGAGAGACCTAAGCCGTGAGAGATTGATCGAATTTGGACGGAAGCGAGCCTCGCAAGGCGCTGGACCAGCCACTCTTGCGATCGACTTCTCGTTTATTCGAGCGATCCTCCTCCACGCTGCGGCGGTCCATGGCATCGACGTCTCCGTTGAGAACGTTCAGCTGGCCAAAGCTGCGCTCAAACACCTCAATCTCGTGGGAAAATCGAACGAGCGTGATCGTCGCCCTACGCAGGACGAATTGGATCGATTGATCGGGTATGCGGAGTCTAACCCTCAACAATTTCTACCGCTCGGTCGAATTATTCGCTTCGCAATAGCGACTGCAATGCGCCAAGCCGAGATTAGCCGGATAGAGTGGTCTGACGTCGATCTAACGAAGCGAACAGTCACTATTCGGGACCGCAAGGATCCGCGACGAAAGGACGGAAACCATCAGAAAGTCCCGTTACTCAATTCGACGGGGTATGACGCATGGCAACTCGTTCTTGAGCAACGGATCGTCACGCGCGGCGTTGGGCGAGTATTTCCTCACCATTCAAAATCGGTTGGTGCCGCCTTCCACAGGTCGTGCAAGGCAATCGATATCGATGATCTGTGCTTTCACGACCTCCGCCATGAAGGGACGAGCCGACTGTTTGAAGCCGGATTTTCAATCCAGCAAGTCGCTATGGTGACCGGCCACAAGGACTGGCGCATGCTCCGGCGTTATACGAATCTCAAACCTGAAGACCTGCATAAAATGCAAAAGGCTGCGCAGCCCTCAATAGATCAATTCATGGCTACGCTGGTTGCGAGCTAGGATGTGTGCTCGCCTCTGAAGGCGGACATCAATCCGACTGGCTGGTATGTCCGCTATAGGCGCCAAGCAATGCAATGCGGATATCTCCTTGCCGATGAAACCGACCCGCGCAAACGACTCCTGATGGGTCGCCACGATTCAGGTCCTCGCCACAACTGGCGCAGTCGTGGCGCTGACTACGCGCCAGCGTGAGGCCGACAGACTGCGGGCCTTAGCGAACCACGGACCGAGCGTTTGAGCCACGCTTCGGCGAAAATATCCACGCCTAGCACGGCGATCAAAATTGCCTTCCAACTCTCTCGTCCAAGTAGATCCTGAGGTCACCACACCCGCGTCAACGGCACCCGCCTAAGGATCGATCAGGACACCCGGGTTGAGCATGCCGTGGGGATCCAGTTCGCGCTTGGCGGCCCGCAACGCGGCGGCAAAAAGCTGTGGCCGCTGCCGGTCGTACCAGGGTCGGTGATCGCGGCCGACGGCATGGTGATGCGTGATGGTGCCGCCTGCCGCGATTAGCACGTCGCTCGCCGCGTCTTTGATGGCCTTCCACTGCGCGAGCAGCGCACCGTGCCGACCGCGTGCGTGGAAGGAGAAGTAGGGCGCTGGCCCGTCCGGGTAGACGTGGGTGAAGCGACAGGTAACTTCACCCTTCACTCCGGTCGCTTGCAGAATCGCCTGTTCTGTTCCCGCCTTGACCTGATCGTGAAAGCTTTCGAACCGATCCCAGGTGATGGCGGTCTCGAACGTATCGTTGATGATAGCAACGGGCGCCAAGAATTCGCGCGCATAGGGCATGCGAATGAACGCGTTGCGCCAGATGCCTGCCGCGCCTTCGAGATGCGCGTCGCCGGCCTCTGCGGGCTCCGGTGTCCCGCGGTGGTCGGCGCAGCATTCGAGCGCACGCTTGAACCAGGCGTCCAGGGAATGATCGCCCGATTCGAATGCAAGCACCATGATGGCGGAGCTGCCGTCGGACGCACCGGTGTTGAACGCCTCCTGCGGATCCAGGATGCGGCAATTGGAGGGATAGAGGCCGGCTTGTGCCACCGCACGCACCGAGCGCGCGGCATCGAAGAAAGTGGGAAAGCGAACCGATGTGCCGGCGCGGAATTTTGGACGCGGCTGCAATCGCATCCATGCGCGCGAGATCACGCCTAAGATTCCTTCCGAGCCAATGAACATGCGGTCGGGGCTCGGCCCCGCGCCCGAGCCGGGAAGCCGGCGCGTCTCCACGACGCCAACCGGCGTCACGACACGCAGGCTTTCAACGAAATCGTCGATATGGGTGTAGAGACTGGCGAAGTGGCCGCCCGATCGTGTCGCGATCCAACCGCCCAAGGTCGAATACTCAAAGCTCTGCGGAAAATGCCGCAGCGTGACGCCGTGCGGCTTGAGCTGGTTTTCCAGCGATGGCCCATAGGTGCCGGCGTCGATCAATGCGGCGCGCGAGACCGGATCGACTTCGACGACCTTGGAGAGATTGCGCAGGTCTAACGTGACGGCCGCCTTGTGCTTGATGCCATCGGCCAGCGGCTCGACGCCACCGCACACGCTGGATCCGCCCCCGAACGGCGTCAGCGAAGCACCGACGGACCCCGCCCAGTCCATGACAGCCGATATCTCCGTCTCGTTGCGTGGATAGGCCACGATATCGGGCGCGCAACCGTAATCGCCGAGCATGGCCCTGACGTAATCCGGATAGGACTTGCCGTAAGTGTGCGCGGCGCGGTCGTAGCGTTCGGTCGTGCAGAACGGCGTGAGCGAAGCTGGCAGCACCACGCGCGGCTCCCGCAAGGATAGCTCTTCAAGGCCGGGAACAGTTACCGTGTCGAATTCGCGGGCGCCAAACTTGGCATGGTAGCGGCCGAGGACAAACGCCCGCTCTTCCGCGCTCATGCCTTCGCCTTCCCGTCCCCAGCCGTAATGTTTCAGCCTTGCGCCGGTCATGAGCGTTCCCCGCGTTTCGTTGCTGAGAGCTTCTTGAATCGAAGAACAAGATACTCTGAACGACCGCGCTGCAGAGTGAGCTCGTTTGATCGAAACAATACGCTTTCGAGAAGGAGTATGAAAGACGGCGGCGGCGGGACAGTTCCTTCAGCAAACGGCGCCGCAGCGGCCACCGCACCCGACTCAGTCTTACCCGCATGGGGTGCGACCACATGTCAGTCCGCCTTCCGCGCGGGTGGACGTCGTGCGACACCTTGAGAGAGCTTGGCATGCTGAATTGCGATAGACTACACAGACCAATGGAATACCCCGTCTGGTTCGGGAGATACGTATTTGGTCTCCGAAAGCGACCTCGAGCTCGTTAGCGGATTGGGATGCGGCCAACGCAGCCGCGATGATGCAATCGGATACATTGTCCGTCAGCACCGCCGCGCACGATCCTCCCGCGACAACCGACGCGCGGAAGACTTACGCATCAGATTCTATTTTCACCAAAATTTCCCCGGCAATGATTTCAGGGTCTCCAAGATTAAGGTCATGCAGGCTTGCTTGAACGAAATCCAGAACTTTATCGTTCGCGGCATTGGCGCTTTCGCGGTCCTCGAATATCATCACAGCTACACCGACGCCATCGCCCCCATCCAATACGTAATAGGATCTGAATCCGTGCGATTCCCTTAGGATCTGACCGATGCCACTTTTGGCGCGGCGAGCAGCGTCAGCAACCGAGCGAACGTTGGTGTACTTTCGAATGAACATGTACATCAGCCACCCATCTATCTCAGTCCTAACCCGCGCATCAAAGCATATTGAGCCGGCGTTGTACTAGGACCGACTTCCGCGTCGGGTCACTCGCGTCGATTTGGTATGCCCGCAACCACGTCCGATCTCCCGCGAACAGCCGTAGTCAAAGTGAGGGGCGCGGTTCGACACCAAGACCAACAGGCGACGTGGGTCCCCTTGCGCCGGAGTGTCACGGACTTATGTGAGGACCGGTGAGCACTCGCTCATTGCGACTGCCAACCCAGCAATAATCAAAAAGCCAAGGAGGATCGCATGAAATTCCGTCCGCTTCACGACCGCGTCGTGGTCAAGCGCATCGACGCCGAAGAGAAGACCGCTGGCGGCGTCATCATTCCGGATACTGCCAAGGAAAAGCCCTCCCAGGGGGAAGTGATCGCCGTCGGTCCCGGTGGTCGCGACGAAGCTGGCAAGCTGATCCCGATTGACCTCAAGGTAGGCGACCGGGTCCTGTTCAGCAAGTGGTCCGGCACCGAGGTCAAGATCGACGGCCAGGAGCTTCTGATCATGAAGGAGAGCGACGTCATGGGCGTTCTCACCAACGTGGCCGGCTCCAGGAAGGCGGCCTAACGCTGACCGCCGCAAACGCTCACCTCTGAGGAGCGCCTGCCGATGCTGCCTCGCAGGTGAGAGACGAATTTCAATTCAGGGAGGACAAACATGTCAGCTAAAGAGGTCAAACTAGGTGTCGATGCCCGCGATCGCATGCTACGCGGCGTGGACATCCTTGCCAATGCGGTGAAGGTCACCCTCGGCCCGAAGGGCCGCAACGTCGTCCTCGAGAAGTCGTTCGGCGCGCCCCGCATCACCAAGGACGGCGTTGCCGTCGCTAAGGAGATCGAGCTTGAGGACAAGTTCGAGAACATGGGCGCCCAGATGGTGCGCGAAGTGGCGTCGAAGGCGGCGGATGCTGCCGGCGACGGCACCACCACCGCGACCGTGCTGGCTGCCGCGATCGTCCGTGAAGGCGCTAAATCGGTCGCCGCCGGCATGAACCCGATGGATCTGAAGCGCGGTATCGACCTCGCGGTCGAAGCCGTCGTTGCGGACCTCCAGAAGAACTCGAAGAAGGTCACTTCGAACGAGGAGATCGCCCAGGTCGGCACCATTTCGGCCAACGGCGATGCCGAGATCGGCAAGTTCCTCGCCGACGCCATGAAGAAGGTCGGCAACGAGGGCGTGATCACGGTCGAGGAAGCCAAGTCGCTCGAGACCGAGCTCGACGTCGTCGAGGGCATGCAGTTCGACCGCGGTTACATCTCGCCCTACTTCGTCACCAACGCCGACAAGATGCGCGCTGAGATGGACGACGCCTACATCTTGATATACGAGAAGAAGCTCTCCTCGCTGAACGAGCTGCTGCCGCTGCTCGAGGCCGTGGTGCAGACCGGCAAGCCGCTGGTCATCGTCGCCGAAGACGTCGAAGGTGAAGCCCTCGCCACCCTCGTCGTCAACCGCCTGCGTGGCGGCCTGAAGGTCGCGGCCGTCAAGGCTCCGGGCTTCGGCGATCGCCGCAAGGCCATGCTGCAGGACATCGCGATCCTGACCGGCGGCCAGGCCATCTCGGAAGACCTCGGTATCAAGCTCGAGAACGTCACGCTGCAGATGCTCGGTCGCGCCAAGAAGGTGATGATCGACAAGGAGAACACCACGATCGTCAACGGCGCCGGCAAGAAGGCCGACATCGACGCTCGCGTTGCCCAGATCAAGGCGCAGATCGAGGAGACCACCTCGGACTACGACCGTGAGAAGCTGCAGGAGCGTCTCGCCAAGCTCGCAGGCGGCGTCGCGGTGATCCGCGTCGGCGGCGCGACCGAGGTCGAGGTGAAGGAGCGCAAGGATCGCGTTGATGACGCGATGCACGCGACCCGCGCGGCTGTCGAGGAAGGCATCCTGCCGGGCGGCGGCGTCGCCCTGCTCCGGGCCTCCGAACATCTCAAGGGCATCCGCACCAAGAACGACGACCAGAAGACCGGCGTCGAGATCGTGCGCAAGGCGCTGTCGGCTCCGGCTCGCCAGATCGCGATCAACGCGGGCGAGGATGGTTCCGTCATCGTCGGCAAGATCCTGGAGAAGGATCAGTACGCGTTCGGCTTCGACAGTCAGACCGGTGAGTACGTCAATCTCGTCAGCAAGGGCATCATCGACCCGACCAAGGTCGTCCGTACCGCGATCCAGAACGCTGCCTCGGTTGCCGCGCTCCTGATCACCACGGAAGCGATGGTCGCCGAGCTGCCGAAGAAGAACGCCGGCGGTCCCGCGATGCCCCCAGGCGGCGGGATGGGTGGCATGGACTTCTGAGCCCAACCGTTCAGCGCTCAAGAGAAAAAAAGGCCCGGCATCGCTGCCGGGCCTTTCCGCGTTAGCTACGGGTCCGACTCGACTACAACAGCTGCGCGGAGGTGACCCATCAGCAGGGGTTGAATCAAGCGGAGACGCGGGCTCCGGCGGAGCCTCAGCTCTGACTACTCTCGCAAGGACGACCTAAACCCTCAGGCCGAGTCGTTCGCCGGTTCACGCAAGCCCTGCAAGCAGTCCAGTCGGCTCGATTTTTTACGTTTGTCATCCTTTTGCCTCGATTTGTAATCCGCGTCACTATCGAGAAATGCCTCCAACATGAACGGGATCAGTTCGGCAACCTCCTCCTTGCTGCCGTAAGTCTCCGCATAAAAATCAGCATACTCCCGCAGCCGCTTCGCTAAGCTCGGCGCCAATACAAGATTCATCCTCACGGGTGTTCGATCAGGCAGTTTCGCAAGCTTCATATTTCACCTGCCCTTCGCGACCGTCTGAACGTCCTCGTACGGCTTCAGCACCAGATCCTTAGAAACAATCACCCGTAGCGGCCATCCCGGTCGGACCGTGATTGTCGGCTGCACGTCGAGCTGGCGCTCCACCAGGCGCTGGCCCGCACGATTGGTTGTCTGCTGCGTGCTTTCCCGCAACGCCTTCACGAGATCGCTCTCGTCATTTCCGATCGAGAGCTGTGTACCCACCCCGATCAGCGTCGCCAAAGCCACGCCCTTGAGCAGTTGCCAGGTATGGAAATCCACCTCATCCTCGAGCCCGGCATAGCCGGCAACATCCGTGGCCGGAAGGTTCTCGATCACGATCGAATTTCCGTTCGGCAAGATCAGTCGCGTCCAGACGACCAGTGCCCGCTTCTGGCCAAAGGCGACGACGCTGTCGTACTTGCCCACGAGCCGCGTCCCTTGTGGGATCAGCAGATGCTCGCCCGTTACCGTGTCATAGACGTTCTCCGTGACCTGAGCGATCGTCGCTCCCGGCAGGTCCGAATTCAGCCCCGTCACCAGGCTCGCTGGAATAATCGACCCAGCCATCACGGCATAGCTGGAGGGCGCGGCGACGACCGCGTGCGGATTGGTGGTCTCGGTGTCGGCCTTCGCTCCCACAAAGGCGAGCTTTCGTGCCTGCGACGAGGGTACGATCTCGTCCGATCGATCGACCATTGCCCGCGCGGTTTTCGCAAGTTCCGCTGCGGACGGCCCGGAATCGGCCGCCGGCGGCCGAAACGGGGACGGCTGGCTGGCTGCCACGTCCGTGACACCGGCCTGCTTTCGCTTGTCCTGCTTTTCCGACAGTCGGAAGAACAAGCCCGATTCCCTCGCCTGCTGCGCGATGCGCACCTGCCGGATGCGCTCCGCCCTTTCTGCGTCCTCTTCCGGGTTGCTGCGGAAGGCTGGATCCAATGATGGCGCGATGCCGACTTTCTTTTCGTTCTCGGCAAAAGCTCGTCCAATATCGCCCGGGGATGGCGGTCCAAGCCGTGGCGTTGACGGCGGAAGTTCCTCGTAGGACCTCGGCAGCTTGTTCAGGCCGTCCGCCGTTTGCTTCCGGTCGGTGTTGAAGAGCTCTGCGCGGTCGGCGTGCTTCAAAGGCCGCAGCGGCTGGAGCGCAACTATCGTCGCTCCGGCGATGAACAGTGCAGTGATAGCGCAGCCGATCATGAGCGCGCGCCTGTTCAACCGCCGGATGGACCGCGGCCGTGCCCGCAGCTCCAGAGGCTCCGGCGGCTCCCGATCCACCCCACTCGTCATGAGGCGCTCCCACTGCTGACGGCCTGCGACACCGGCCGCGCATCGATGCGGATGATCCGGACGATGCGCTGGGGATCCTCGCCGAGACGGAGCTCGGCGGCGCCAAACATGCGGTCGACGATGTAGTAGGAGCCCCTGACGCGATAGTTGACCAGATTCGGACGGCCATCGGCGCCCGCGACGAACAGGGGCGGCGCCTCGCCCTGCGACAGGCCGGATGGCATCTGGATATAGACCTTGCGGCCGTCATCGAACGCACGCACTGGTCGCCATGGTGGGTCATCGCCTTCGATACGGTAGCGGAAGTTCAGGCTATCGAGCCGCACGCCGCGATCGGCGACCCGCTCCTCGTTTGCCTGGGCGATCGCATTCTGCTTGTGAAGTGCAACCAGCGTATCCGTCGGGTACGTCCAGGAGATCGAAGCCATGTAGGTCTGCTTGGTTGAGACCAACTCGAGGTGGTAGGCGCGCCGGTCGGTCAGGACCACCAGATTGGTCTGGATGTCCGGCAGCGTCGGTTTGACGAGGATATGGACACGCCGGTTGCTACCCTGACCGCTCGAGGTATCGCCGACCACCCAGCGAACCGTGTCGCCTGTCGAGACATCGATCAATTCCTCGCCGGCCTGAAGCGCGATGGTTGAGACCTTCTCGGGGCTCGCATAGAGCCGATAGAGGGCTCCTTCGGTCCATGGATAGACCTGGATCGCATTGATGTAGCCCGCCCGGGTCGGCTCCATCCGCGCGGCCTTGTTCGCCTTGGCGATCGCCTGCTCCGGTGGCAGCTGTTCTTCCTTGCCGCCCTTCTTTGGATAAGGCTTGAGTTGGCCAGGCAGAGGCAAGACCTTGGGCCTTTCAACAATCTCGACGGGCTTCGGCGGATCCGCCTCGGGGAGAGCCTGCTCGAATGTCATCTCGTCATAGGGCGCTTCGAGGTTGAGCTTTGTGGCGCATCCTCCGAGCACGAGCGACAGGGTCAGGATGCTGGCCGACGCAAGCTTGGCGGGGGCGGTAGAATTCATTTCGCATCTCCGATGAGGTCGCGCGACCAGTTGAGGGAATGGACGTAGAGGCCGAGCGGGTTCTTTCGCAGCGTCTCGGCGTCCACCGGCGGCTTGAGAACCGTGGTTACGAGACCCGTGAACCGCTCGGTCTTGGCAATCGAGCCGTTCTCGAAAGAATTCTCCTTCCAGCGGATTTCGAAGCTGTCGTGGGACGCACGCACCACCGAGGTCACCTCTGCGGTGACCGTCCTGGACCCGATTTTCGCGAACGGATCGGTTTCGCGCGCGTAGTCGTTCAGAACTTGCGCGCCCCGATCGGTGACGAAGTCGTAGGCCCGTAGCCAGTTGCTGCGGACGATCACGGGATCGATCGACAACGAACGCACGTTTTCGATGAACCGCGCCAGGAAGTGCGCGATCTGCGCATCCGACGGCTGATACGCCTCCAGCGCAGGTCCAACTGCGCGGACCTCACCCAACCGGTCGACCTCGACCACATAGGGGACGATCCCTGAACGGCCGATCACGGCAAGCAGGGTCAAGCCGAGAACAACGCTCACTGCAGTGACACCCAGCGCAGCGAGCCGCCAATTACTCGCCTGAACTCGCGCGGACCCCAGCCGCTCGTCCCAGACCTGTCCCGCTTTCTGGTAAGGCGTCACGGGCTCGGGCGTTTCTCCGTACCGAACCGAAACGCGTTGAAATGGATGACCGGCCATATCTCAGTCCTCCCCAAGCTTGGGACCCGAGGAATGACCGCCCTTGTCCCCTTCCTTCAGGGTATGGGCAGTAATCTGTGCGGCTTCCCTGGCGTGTCGGGCGGGGGTCGCAGTTGCGCGCGAAGGGCTGGCGGCCGCGGCTCCGCCCGCTCGTCCAACGCCTCCGCCTGCCGGCTGCTCGGCCGCGGCCGCGCGGGCCGCACCGTCGCCAATCGACGATGCTGCACTCAGCGACGCCGCGGAACGGACCGCCGTCATCGATCCGCCGGCGGCCATGCGAAGGCCGCCCATGGCGACCGCTCCGCCTCCGATTGCGACAGCAGCAGCACCGGCCACCGTACCCGCCGCCGACCCGGCCCCCAGTTGAGGTGCACCGGACACGAGACCCGCAGCAATGCCCGGACCGAAGATTCCAAGCCCAAACAGAGCGAGCGCCGCAAGTAGCAAGCTCATGGCCGACGCAATATCGACCGGCCGTGTCAAAGTGCTCGCGAGTTGACCGAAGATAGTCGAGCCGATGCCGACGATAATCGCCAGCACCATCACCTTGACGCCTGAGGCAACGACATTGCCGAGCGTCTTTTCGGCAAGAAAGGCCGTCTTGCCCCAGAGCGCGAACGGCACCAGGATGAAGCTCGCGAGTGTCGTGAGCTTGAACTCGATCAGGGTCACGAACAGCTGGATCGACAGCACGAAGAACGCGAGTACGATCACGATCCAGCAGAACAAGAGGATCACGATCGTCGGCAGGTTCGTCAGCACATCGAAGCCCGAGAACTGGCTCGCCTCCTCGAGAAGCGGATGCGCCGCAGTGAACCCAGCGGCGGCAACAAAACCCGGCCGGGCCAGATCAGCCGGGCTCAATGTGCCGCCGGACGCCTTCAGGCCGATGCCAGAAAACGAGTTGAAGATGATGTCGGCAAGGCTCTTGAAGTTGCCGATGATGAAGGCGAATGCACCGACGTAGAGGATCTTCTTGGCAAGCGTCACCAGGATCTGGTCGTCGGACCGCACGCTCCAGGCAAGCCCGGCAAGCGTGAGGTCGATGACGACGAGTGTCGAACTCAGGAACGAGACTTCGCCTGACAGAAGACCAAAGCCAGAATCGATGTAGCGCGAAAACGTCTCGGTGAAGCGATCGATGACGGAGAGATCAGCCATGGCCCCCTCCTATCTGCCGCCGGCGTAGGCATGGCCATCGCCGATGAAGCGGATAAAGCGCTCCTGGGCGGCCGCCGCCGACGCGCGCTCCTCAGCCGCCCTCAACGTGTCGGCGCGGGCTTGAGTTGCCAGCAGCGCCTGCGTCTGCAATGCCTGCTTGATCTGCAAAGCCAGCAGCTCGTTGCCGGACTGCTGGGCCTGCAAGGAGCCGGCCGCGGCTGACGAACTCGCCATAAGTGTGCGAAGCGTCTGGCCGTCCTGATCCAGGTTGCTGACGATGGCCGACTGGATTGTGAGAGCCTGCTTGAGCCCCTCATAGCTGTTATTCCAGCGTGCGGTTGCATCCTGGACCATCCTGTCCGAGGAGGTGGCGGCGCCATACTGCTGAGGATAGAGCTGCGCAAAATCCTGCTGGGTCTTTTGAACGTCGAACGAGATGCCTTTTGCCTGTGCAATGAGGCTGTTCATCTGACCTATGGTCGAAGTGAGCTGGCCGACGACACTGGTCGGGAGGCTTGCCAGATGCTTTGCCTGATTGAGAAGCGACTGAGCCTGATTTTCGAGGCTTCTGACCTGGTTATTGATCTGCTCGAGCGCGCGAGCGGCAGTCAGAAGATTCTGGCTGTAGTTCGAGGGGTCGAACACGATGTCGAACGCCCCGACCCGCCGCGATCCATTCACAGCGACGACGACAGATAGCGCTACCGTGACGATAATTCTTGTAGTTGTACGCGCGCCCAAGAGGCCGACACATTCGAGCATGGAAGACTCCGGAGATTGAGATCGGGTCAGGCCTTGTGGGCCTGTTCAAAGGTGCTGATCAGGTTGGCCGCCCAGTGCAGATCGCGTTCAGCGAAATAGCGTTCGGCAAAATGGTGGGGCCCCGAACGGGCCAGGACATCGTCAATGATGCGCTGATCGTCCGGCGAGGATGCCCCGACGAGCGCAAGCGCCACCGGTCCAAGGCCAAGTTCGAACAGGCGGTTGCCGGCACGAGACTGCAGATAGTAGTCGCGCTTGGGAAAGGCTTCGGCGATCAGACGCACTTGCGTGTCGTTCAGGCCGAAGCGCCGATAGGTCTCGGTCTGGGTCGGCTCAAGGGCCCGGGGATTGGGCAGGAATATGCGGCTCGGACAAGACTCGATGATCGCGGGCGCGATTTCGCTGTCCGCAATATCGGCAAGCGACTGCGTGGCAAAGACCACCGCCACGTTCCTCTTGCGTAACGTCTTCAGCCATTCGCGAATCCGGCTCGAAAACAGCGGGTCGTCGAGGAACACCCAGGCCTCGTCGAGCACCAGCAGGGTCGGCCGCCCATCGAAACGCGACTCCAGAGTGTGGAACAGATAGGTGAGCACGGGGGCGACAAGCCCCGGCAGCGCCATCAACTCCTCCATCTCGAAGGTTAGGACGTCGGCGCTCGAAAGCCGGTCGGCGTCCGCATCGAGGAAGCGGCCGTAAGGTCCCTCCAGCGTGTAGGGTTGGAGCGCCTGACGCAGGGCGTCTCGGGTGAGCAAGGCCACGAGCCCGGTCATCGTGCGCTGGGACACCGGCGCCGTACCCAGGCTCTTGAGTGCCGACCAGATGGTTTCCTTGACCTCCGGCGTCACGCTCACCCGCTCGTGGGCAAGGACGCCGCAAAGCCAGTCGAGCGCCCAAAGCCGCGCCCCCTCCTCCGCAACATCCTTCAGGGGCTGGAACGCGATGCCACCCTTGGCGCCGAGCTCGTACCACGCGCCCGACAGCGCAAGCGTTGTCGCACGCGCGGAGCGGCCCTTGTCGAATGTGATCAGCTGGGCATTCGGGTAGCGCCGGAACTGCAGGGCCAGCATCGAGAGCAGCACAGACTTGCCGGCGCCGGTCGGCCCAACAACGATGCAATGCCCAACGTCACCGGCGTGCAGTGAAAGCCGGAAGGGGGTTGCGCCCTTGGTCTTCGCGATCAGAAGCGGCGGTCCATCGAGATGCTCGCATCGCGCTGGGCCAGCCCACACCGCCGACAACGGGCACATATGCGCCAGATTGAGCGTGTGCACGATGGGTTGGCGGATATTCGCATAGGCTTGTCCTGGCAGACTGCCAAGCCACGCCTCGACCGCATTGACGCTTTCCCGGATCGTGGTGAAACCCCGGCTGTTGATCACGCGTTCGACGAGCCGGATCTTGTCGTCGGCGACGCGCGCGTCCTCGTCGCTGACAGTGACGGTCGTCGTGATGTAACCGAACGCGACGAGATCATCGCCGAGCTCCGTCAGCGCAGTGTCCGCGTCGGCAGCCTTGTTGCTGGCGTCCGTGTCCACGAGCGCCGCCTGCTCGTTGAACATGACCTCCTTCACGATTGCTCCCAGCGATTTGCGCTTGGCAAACCATTGGCGGCGATACCGCGACAGCGAGGAATGCGCCTGCGTGCGGTCGAGCGGCAAAAATCGGGTGGCCCAGCGATAGGCAACGCTAAGCCGGTTCAGCTCATCCAGCAATCCGGGAAAGGTCACGTGCGGGAAGCCGAGCACGGTCAGCGCACGAAGATGGCTTCGGCCGATCGCCGGCGACAATCCACCAGTCAACGGCTCGTCGCTCAGGAAGCAATCGAGATAGGCTGGAATCTCGGGCACGGCGACCGGGTGTCGCTTGGTCGAGATGCAACTATGCAGGTAGGTCAGTGTCTCCTCGTCATCGAGCGGCCAGATCTCGGGCAGGACCGAAGACAGAAGATCAATCGCCCGGTCCGTTTCCTGGACAAAGCGCTCGAGATGATCACGATAGCTGTGCTCCCGCGACGGCAGGGGCTGGTCAGTCTCACGAGCCGACGTGGCGACTGGATCGTCCGGCCGGCCGCTTTTTGGATCAGCCTCGGAAGCATGCTGCGCATGCCGCTGACGGCGTGACCGTCCCTGGCCCTGCTCGTCTCGCGAACGCTCGAGGAATAGTCCCTCCAGCCGCGACACGCGCTCGGCCGGCGGCAGGTACATCAAGGTGAGATGCAACGCGCTCTCAAAATGCTGTCCGCGCGGACGCGACGGATCGTCCCAGGAGGCCTCGGACAGGCTTTCGAAGGCGGCCCGCCGCTCCTCATCGACAAGCCACGACACCGCGTCCGGAAAACGTGAGCGCGGGTACTCCGACGCTGGAATCCGCGTAGCGTCGAAGAACAGGGCCCAACCCGAGCCAAAGCGCTTTAAGACGTTGTTCACCCGCGAGGTCACGCTCATGAGCTCGGCCTCGGTCGCGCTGTCGAGATCCGGGCCCCGGTAGCGGATGGTGCGCTGAAAGCTGCCGTCCTTGTTCAAGATCACGCCAGGCGCAACGAGGCACGCCCAGGGCAACCAGTCGGCCAGACGATAGGCATGAGGACGGAATTCTCTCAAATTCAGCATGCGAGCCAGCCCTTGTGTTTGGTGTGACGGATTGCGACCTCGACAAAGGCGGGATCGCGCCTGGCAAGCCACACCGCGATGGCGTGCCCGACGATCCAGAGCACGACGCCTGCGAGCCAGAGCCGCAGCCCGAGCGCCAGCACGGCCGACAGGGTGCCGATCAGGATGGCCGCAGAGCGCGGCGCACCGCCGAGCAGAATGGGCTCGGTCAACGAGCGATGGAGCACGAGTTCAAAGCCGTCGGGACGCATCAGATCAGCGCTCCGCCGCCGAATGAGAAGAACGACAGGAAGAAAGAGCTCGCCGCGAAAGCGATGGAGAGGCCAAAGACGACCTGGACCATCTTGCGGAAGCCACCCGAGGTGTCGCCGAACGCAAGCGAAATCCCGGTTACCGTGATGATGATGACGGCTACGATCTTCGCGACCGGTCCCTGCACCGACTCCAGGATGCGCTCGAGCGGCGCTTCCCACGGCATGCCCGAGCCTGCGGCGTGCGCAGCCGGGCCCGTTAGGAGCATGCACGCGAGGCCTCCTCCCAGCTCGATGAGGAAACGCTTGTAAATTCGGCGAAAGCAGAAATGCGCCGTTGAACGGGGCAAACCAGACATGTCGTATTCTCCGTGTAGATCAGGGACGATGCGAAGCGTTTGGAAGGCCTGGCGGGTTCTCCAGGAGGTAATCGCCGGAAGGATCGAGGCCCTTGAGCTCGGCGATCGCCTCGATCCGGCGCGCAGGACCCCGTCCCCTGATGAAGACGACGAGGTCGATCGCCTCGGCGATGAGCCGGCGCGGCACGGTGGCGACAGCCTCCTGGATCAATTGCTCAATTCTATAGAGCGCGGCGCGCGCCGAGTTGGCGTGAACCGTGGCGATCCCACCGGGATGGCCCGTATTCCAGGCCTTCAGCATGTCGAGGGCCTCGGCGCCCCTCACCTCGCCCACGATGATGCGATCAGGTCGAAGGCGAAGCGTTGAGCGCACGAGATCGGCAAGGCTCGCGACGCCCGGCTTGGTGCGCAGTGTCACGACGTCCTTGGCCTCGCAGCGCAGCTCGCGGGTATCCTCGATGATGACGATACGCTCATCGAGGCGCGCAATCTCGGCCAGGAGCGCATTGGCGAGTGTGGTCTTGCCCGATCCGGTGCCGCCCGCAACCAGGATGCTGCGGCCTTCGACAACGGCCGCCGCCAGCACCTTGGCCATCAGGGGCGAGGCAATCTGCGCCCTGACATAGTCGGAGAGAAGAAACGTCGTCGTTGCGGGCTTGCGGATGGCAAAGCACGGCGCGAGCGAGACCGGCGGCAGCACGCCTTCGAACCTCTCGCCGGTCTCGGGAAGTTCGGCCGAGACGATCGGGAAGGATGCACTGGCCTCGGCCCGGACATGGCTTGCGACCAGTCGGATGATCCGCTCCGACTCCTGCGGCGTCAGAATGACGCCGGTATCAGTACGTCCGGACCGGTGCCGCTCAAGCCAGAGCCTGCCGTCCGGGTTGACGATCACCTCGACAACCTCGGCCTCTTCCAGCGCCAGCGCGATCGCCGGCCCCATCGCGGTCCGCAGCATGCCGCGGCGGCGCTCGCGGGTTTCGGGCGAGAGAAGGTCAGACATTGCCGACCTCCTCTCGCCCAGCCGGAGACGGCTCCGGCTGCTGGCCCGCCGCGTGGTGCGAGCGGGATTCTGTTGTCGTGGTCTGGGCCTCACCGGCGCCGAGCGGCGCGCCCTCCTCCAGATGCCGCATGAAGAGGTCCGGATTTGATGTCGAGACCTGTTCCATGACGTCGGCAACCAGCCGGCCGCCCGAGGCGATACGCTTGCCGACCTGCGCGACGAACATCTCGAACCGCTCACGCCCGAGCGCACGCGCGGCGTCCTGGTCTCCGGTGGGCAGCGGAGGCGTAATCGTCAGGTAGTAGCGAACGAACAGTGCGATGGTTTCCACCATGATCGAGAGATCACGGTCTGCCCGATCGAGCTGCCGGCTCATCCGGTCGAGCCTGCGGATCAGGGCTGCGTCTCCGCTTGCATCCCGCTCCGGATTGAGAAAGCGGTCGAGGGCGGCGTCGACGATCGCCGACTTGTTGGTGCCCGGCCGCCTGGCCGCGAGTTCGAGCCGTTGCGCCACGCTGTCGGAGACATAGGCGGATAGCTTTGGTTTCATTGAGAGTGCTCCTCAGAATGCAGGAAGGAGATCGTCGTCATCGCGCGTGACGGCATGAGCGCTGCGGATGGCGCTGGAGGCGTTCGCCGCGCGCTGCATCTGGTTGCGATCCGCCGCCACATCTGCGTCGTCGTCGAGCAGCCGCTCCTCGGCAAACCGCGTCGCCTCGGCTTGGGGCACCGTTTCCTCAAACAGCGGCAGTTGCTGTTTGAGCCCGCCCTCCTCCGCGCCCGCCTGCATGAGGTCGCGGTATGGAAGCGTTGCCAACCTGAGATCGACCGCCCGGATCTGGCGCCCCCAATCGCTCGGACGTGCAGCCGGGCGATCGCGGTATTCGCCGGCGCCGAGGGGCGGTGACGGACGCAAGCGCGTCACAAAATTTGAGTCCTCGTAGTGCCTGAGCTTGCGAGCCCGCACCGGCGCAAGCCCCGAGACAAGCACGATGGCCTGATCTTGGGGCAGCTGCATCACCTCGCCTGGAGTAAGCAGCGGCCGGGCGGTTTCCTGGCGGCTGACCATGACATGGCCTAGCCAGGGAGCGAGCCGGTGACCGGCATAATTCCGCTGTGCCCGAAGTTCCGTTGCGGTGCCGAGCGCATCCGAAATGCGCTTCGCGGTTCGCTCGTCATTGGCCGCAAAGGCGATACGGACGTGGCAATTGTCCAGGATCGCGTTGTTCTCGCCATAGGCCTTGGCGATTTGATTGAGCGATTGGGCGATCAGATAGGCCCGGATGCCGTAGCCGGCCATGAAGGCGAGCGCGCTCTCAAAGAAATCAAGCCGGCCGAGCGCTGGAAATTCGTCCAGCATCAGGAGCAGCTGGCGATGCTTTGCATCACCCGCCCTGATGTTCAAGGACTCGGTCAATCGGCGGCCGATCTGATTGAGGATCAGCCGGATCAACGGCTTGGTGCGGCTGATGTCTGACGGCGGCACGACCAGGTAAAGCGTGACCGGCCTCTCCGCACCGACGAGATCCGCGATACGCCAGTCACAGCTCTCGGTGTTGCGGCTCACAACCGGATCGCGATAGAGGCTAAGGAAACTCACGGCGGTGGACAGCACGCCGGAACGTTCATTTTCAGACTTGTTGAGCAGCTCCCGCGCGGTCGCGGCGACGACGGGATGGACCTTCGGCTCGGCCTCTGTTCCGAGATGGTTGGTAGCGAGCATGATCCGCAGCGTCTTCTCAAAGGACTGCGCCGGGTCAGCCAGGATCTCGGTGACCCGCGTCAGCGTCTTTTGTTGCTCTGCATAGAGGACGTGGAGGATGACGCCGACGAGCAGCGAGTGGCTGGTCTTCTCCCAGTGGCTTCGGCGCTCCAGCGCCCCTTCCGGGTCAACCAGGATGTCGGCAATGTTCTGGACATCGCGGACCTCGGCCGCGCCCTTGCGGACCTCGAGCAGCGGATTGTAGCGCGCGCTTGCTGGATCGGTCGGATTGAACAGCAGACAGTGCGAGAAGGTCGAGCGCCAGCCGGACGTCAGCTCCCAGTTCTCGCCCTTGATGTCATGCACGACCGCCGATGAAGTCCACGACAGCAGTGTCGGAAGCACCAGCCCCACGCCCTTGCCCGACCGCGTCGGTGCAAAACACATGACGTGCTCGGGTCCATCGTGACGCAGGTAGTAATTTTCAAATCGCCCGAGGAACACACCCCTGCCCGCGAGCAGGCCGGCAGCGCGGATCTCCTTCACATTGGCCCAGCGCGCGGAGCCGTAGGTCGTGACCAGTTGGTTTTGCCGCGCCCGCCACACCGAATTGATGATAGCAAACAGCGCGCCCGCAATGCCGCCAGCCGCGGCGATTGCCCCGCCCTCCTCAAATATCTCGGGCGCATAGGCCTCATAGGCGAACCACCATTCGAACAATCGCCAAGGCAGATAGACCGGATAGCCGCTAATGGCGAACCACGGCGCGCCAAGCCGCGCCTGAAATCCAAGCGCCGCCGCCGTCCATTGCGTCGCTCCCCATGTCGACGCGATGACGATGCCGAAGACGACCGTGATCTGACCGACGTAGATTTTTGCCGGAAACATTATCCGCCCCACTTGACGCTCGCAACGAGCGCGGCGAGATGAAAAGCGGGATGACGGCTCGCATTCAACCTGAATAAAAATCGCCGCCAGCAACGAGATCCGACTCGATCAAACCCATCGAAGCAAGATCGTTGCTGCGGCAGTCTCGGCGTGGGTGAGGAAGCTCCTCAATTGAAGGTGAACGGCATGATCAAACTGGATCTCTGGTTCGGCCTTGCCCAGGATTGGTGATCGCGCATGCGCACACCCCAGCGAATGAACGAATCGAACAAAGGCCGCTTGTGCCTTCAACGTCGATCGTCGCATCGACCGCCAGCTTGAAAAAGGGCGCACGGGGACGACAGCACTATCGCCGCGCGACGGGCTGCCCAATGGCCATCGATCTCGCGCGACACGCCCGTGCGGAGACTGGCGGTTCTATTCTCCGCACGATTGCGGGGGGAATGCTGCCAGAGATCCAAAACGGGGCTAACTATACTACGATAATACCGGCAACGTCGTTTGTCAAAGTTGACAAAGTTGCATACAATCCCGATATTGAAGGCGGAGTTCAGCTCATGTCCAAAGCACAATCAAAGCGCTCCGGTACCGAGGATCTGTCCGTCCACGAGGACGGCGTGATGATGGTACTTAAGCAGAAACCCGCGGCCCTGAAGAGCCTCGCGCTCCCTGCCGACGCGCAGGTCGCCATCGTTTCCAAAAGCGTGACCGCACTGCAGAAGGTGCGTGAGCAGAACAAGCAACTAACGGGGCAAGCATTCCGGTTCTTCTCCGAGGCGGCGAAGAAAACCGCTGTCGTCAACAAGGACGCATTCGCGCCCGATGCCCGCGCGCTCGCCGTCCTTGAGGGCGTCCGCATTGCGCAGGAGGATCTTCGGCGATCCGGCGGCGCGTATGATCTGGACCAGGTCAGAACGCTCCTGCGGGGAATCTCCCGGCAGGCCGTCGACAAGCGCGTGCAGGAAGGTAGCCTCCTTGCGGTACCGGGTCCCAGCAACCACCGGAGCTTTCCGACGCTTCAGTTCAACGTCGACGGCACCGTCGTCGAAGGTCTCAAGTCCGTCCAGGAGGCGCTGCCGACCAACAACCCTTGGACAGTTCTGAACTTCCTGGCCCAGCCTGACGACCGGTTGGGTGGCCGCAAGCCGATCGACCTGCTGAGGGAGGGCAAGGTTGAACTTGTGGTCGAGGCCGCCCGGCGCATGGCTCAGCAAGGCGCGTGACCGCTCCGCTGCCGCCGGACGATCTCGATCGCCGCCGTCCCCGCCGGGTCCGGCTGCGGGCGGGTACGGTCGTTCACCGGTTCTACACCGCCGGGTACGATCCGATCTTCTTCGACACCTCGCGTCTCGGCCGGCTGAACGCACCCGACGGGAGCTATGGCGTCCTCTATGCGGCCCGGGAGCCTTTTGGCGCCTTCGCAGAGACGTTCCTCCGCGTGCCGGGACGGACCCTGCTCGATCCCCGCCTGCTCAGTCGCAAGGCCTATGCTCGCCTCGAGATCACATCAGATCTTTCGCTGGCCAGACTGGCCGGCCCCTCGCTCGCCATTCTCGGTGCGACCGCCGAGGTGGTGCATGGCGGACTGCCTTACGACGTGCCGCAGGCCTGGTCTAAGGCGCTTTTCAGCCATCCGCTCAATCCCGACGGCATCGCCTATTACGCCCGCCACGACGACGAAGGTCTCTGCTATGCGCTGTTCGATCGCGCACGCAGCTCGGTCAGAGAAATCGATCGACAGACTGACCTCGATCAGGACTGGTTCTGGCGCCTTGCGCAGCGGTACAGGGTCGGGCTTGCACCCGGCTAGCCCCGTCGAAGTCGGGAGGCTCTGGACTAGCGTCCGATGCCGCGCCTCATTCCGATCGACCAGGAAATGCCCTCTCCGCCGACGCTGCCGCTGACGAGTTGGCCACGCGCGCGCTCCAGAACCGGCCGCCAGGGCACCAGGACGAATTCGCGCGACTGCTCGATCAGCGCGTACCGCCCGCTACTGAGCGTGAGCATCCGCTTGTAGACGCCGCTGAGGCTGTCGCCGGCCCTGACGTTGCGATATTCGAGCCCCGTGCGAGCGGAAATGTCCGCCGCCGTTTTCGCCAGCTCGCGCTCTTCAAGGATATGCAGCATGTTCCGCGCATAGCGCGCCCACCCTCCTTCTTCTCGCGCCAGCCCCTGTTCGATCAGCCACTGCCGTCTCGCCCGCAATGCCGTCTCGACCTCCGCGCCGAAACCGGTTGGCGCGAGCCCATCGGATTCCCTTGCGAGGAGCTTCCGGTCGAGCCAGGTCGCACCGACTGCATGCGGCAGCTCTTCGAGCCTTTGCCAAGACAACACCGCAACGCGCAACGGATTGCGCGAGCGCTCGAGTTCCTCATACCGAAAAGCCCGATCGAGATAGTCCTGGCCGACCTTCCAGCCGCCATCGGCAAGGCGGCTGACCGTCCCTTGCCGACGCATCGCCTCCAGTCGCCGGACATGGGTTCCGATATATTCGGCCGATGCTTGCGGATCCAGCTCCCGGTGCAGGCGCTCGCTGTAAGAGCCGTCATTGGCCGCGGCCACTTCGGCGATCGTTCGATCCACCGGGCGCAGCTCCGCCGAACGCGGCCTAAGCTCCAGAATCGTGTTCCGCGCGGGCAGCTCTTCGTTGGCGCCGAGAGCACCGACCTCGGCATAGTGCGTCAGCCCGTCGACCCCATCGATCACCACATAGCGGCGTTCCGTCAGCTCGTCCGCAAACCCTTCGCCAACGACCCGCCCGATCAGGCGCCGGCCCGCGCTCCGCGGATCGAAGATCGCATAGCTGGCTGCCGCCCGCGAGATGCCCGCCGCACGCAGTTCGCGATGCATGGTCTTGATGATGTCGCCGCGCTCGCCCATCCGCCGGAGCTTCAATTCGAGCTCCCCGTCAAGGCGCCAGCGGCCGGGATTGTCTTCCTCCGCCAATCCCATCCGCTCGAGCGTCCGCAGCCGGCCCATGCGCATCGTGTGCCAAACCGGATCCCGCGCGGCCTGTGCAAGCTCAAGGACACCATCACGGGCGTCGCGCAGGATAGCCCGGTCAATCCGCGTGAACCGCTCGGCCGTGACCTCCTGCTGAAGCTTGCGCGCGGTCTCGATCTCGGTCTCAGGGCCGAGCTCGCGGGTGACGAGGTCGGAGGCCCGCGTCCGAAGGCCGTGGGCGATATAGTCCCGTGCAATCACGAGGTCATGCCCCGCGTCATCTTTGCCGCGGAGCACGACATGGCTATGCGGATGCCCCGTGTTGAAATGATCCGCCGCGACCCAGTCGAGCCTGGTGCCGAGGTCACTCTCCATCTGCCGCATCAGGTCACGGATAAAGGGTTTCAGGTCAGGGAGTTCAGCGCTGTCCTCCGGTGCCACGATGAAGCGAAACTGGTGGCGGTCGCCGGCGCTTCGTTCAGTGAACGCCTTGCCGTCGGCGCGATCGTTGGCTGCATCATAGAGTTCGCCAGGTTCACCTGCTCGCGTCACGCCGTCGCGTTGCACATAGCGCAGATGCGCGCGGACGGCGCCTGTGTCGCCGGCCTTGATGCGCACGATCCGTGCCTTGACCACGACCCGGCGCTGCCCCTTGTTCCGGCCTCGGTCGGCGAGCACCGCACCTTGCGCGTATCCGCGGCCGATCCGGCCGCCCGAGAAGTTCGACGCGTGATGAGCCGCGCGACCGGCGCGTTCCGCGGCCTGCCGAACACGTCGAAGATATCCGGCCGGCCTTCTGGCCTTGCGGTTGCCGATGCGGCCGAGCTTCGGTTCGAGTTCGTCGTCATCGATGCCATGCATGACACGGGCTCCCCCTTGAGAAGACCGCGGATATGTGAAGCCAAAGATCCCTCGCCAAGTCGCAGACGCAAACGACGAGCACTGGCATCGCCTTGAAGCCCGATTGGCGACATCCAGTTGCGTCGTATCGCCAACTCCTTGATGTGCAGACAAGGACTTGGAGCTCGTCGAACGCCAGTGCTTTAATCTTGCCTCACGCCACACCTGCTCCGTCCTCAGCCCTGCTGTCTCTCACTTTGCTCAAGTCGCCACGGGTCCGAAGGTGCAAGTGACACGAGGGATTTGACTTCAGCAATCGGCTGACCAGCAATTCGGGCTCTGAGAGCAATCGCGCGCAGGGCGCGGCCGGTGTTCGAACTGGCGAGACAGCGCGCACCGGGATCGAAAATCGGAGCCTGAAGCGACATGGAATTCCGGGAAATCAGCGCAGAACGCCGCGCACGAAATCCGTCCGGCTGATCGTATTTGGCTGGCGGCAAAGCCCTCTTCTGAACGTGAAAATACTGCTCTGCCCTTCCCAAGGCGGCGCAAGAAACGCAAAAAAGCCCCGCCTCCGAGGAGGCGGGGCTGATGATCCGTCTGGGTCAGTCGCCGTTGCGGCGCGACCAGATGAGGGTGAAGCCCTCGTCGCCTTCGACCTTCACCAGCGAGGCGTAGATCGGGGCCGGGAAGCTCGGATCGTCGAGCTTGACCAAGAGATATTCGCGCCCGCTTTCGCGGGCGGTCTTCTTCCAGGCGGCGCCGAACTCGGTTGCGCCTGCGAAGATCCGGTAGTCGGGAGCCTTGTCGTTGTCCTTCTCGGATACGACGAGCTTTGCCTTGATGTTGAGCGTCAGCGTCTTGATCGAGCCGGTGTAGCCGTTGTCCGAAGCGGTGAAAGTACCGATGGTCGCCATGATAATCTCCGTCTGTTTTGCTCGGGCCGCGCTCATCGCAGCCTCGATAGCGATCCCTTGCCCGGGGAGCGATCGGCCCGCAGCCTTAAAGGCCCGCAGCGCCAGCGGAGGACGGCGATAAGCCTGCTTTTTTGTCCTTCGCGAGGAATGCCGCGGCTTGGCGGCAGGGGAAAAAAGCAGGCGCAGCCGTTGCGGGAAGGCGATCGAGGCCCTTGCCGTCCCCCGGGCTTGATCAGCCCAATCGAGACTGCGTTGGACGCGAGCTCATGACGGAACTGACGGAGATGACCATGGCAACCGCCACCCGCGCAGCACCAGAAGACGGCCGGATCGGCCGAAGACAAGCCGATGTCTGCGCATCAATCGCCGGGAGGACGCAGCCGAACCAACGCAAGGGGAACCCAGCCACATTCTCGCGGGAATGAACCGGCAGCACCGCCAGAATATCCGTCAGATCGCGCTCTCGAAGCGCGGCATCATGAGACGATCGAAGCGTCCGGCCTCGCCGCGTGGCTATGCAACTGGAGGCGTGACACAGCCTCCCTGGGCTGCAGCAGTCGGCGTTGATCGGACGGATCGCGCCCCTGATCGGAGGATGGGCTTACGTTGGGAGTCGCCGCTTTGTATCCATGAAATCGGCCGCGCTCCATCGGGCGCGCGGTTCTTGGAGCCTACCCGAGCCGGTCACGTGGTCCCTGCGGTTCTGCTCCGCAGCCTGCGAACGTGGTTCGCTGTCCTGCGTCTCGCCTTGGAGCGCGATCGGCGCCATCTGGCTGAATCACGAGGCGCCGCTCGTAGTGATCGGCCAGCTGCAACAGACGCTTCCTGATGACAGGATCAGCCTGTTCGGCGAGCGCCCGCACAGTCCGCGCTCTCTCTTTGCAAAAGTCGTCGTCCATGGCGTCCCGCTGAAGTCAGCAGGATAGTGCCAATTAGGCAGGATCAAATGTGACGTAGATCATATTGCCCTGGATTTTCCACGCAGTTCACGTGCATTTGGGAAGTAGTCGTCACACAACGAACGCGACGCCGACCCAATCGCCTTTACGCCAAACGACATTGCACGAGTAGGTCCTGCTGGGCGGAACGATAAGCGTGAATTGTTCGGGAAGTGAGGATGGCGGATCTTCTGCCCTGAGCGCTGCGCCACTCTCTGTGATATCGCGCACGACACAGCATAATGACAGGTCACCAAACCTGATCAACGCATTGTCTAGCGATGGATTACGCACGGACTTTCGCCTGTCCGGAAGAGCATTCATGTCCATGTCCATCAATAACCAATGCAAATAAGATCGATGCTGTGCGAGTAATGCTTCACGCTGTACGCCGACTGGATCGACCTTTCCCGCGACGGCGCCGCGGCCCGTTGCGCCGGTGCCCGCGCGGAGGATCAGACAATTTCAGCGCATTCCTTACGGCGGGCTCGCTCGTTGGCGGATCGTCGACTGGGCGAAGCGGCGACCTTCGAACAGCGACCGCCGTTTGAAGCGCGGCGAGGAATTGCCGTCCCTCTTCCGTGATCTCCCAACCCTCCGCATCGCGAACCACAAATTTGGCCGAGAAGATATTCAGGTCAGGCGCATGTTCGGCCAATCGCTTCATGCGATCAGTCCAGTCTTTACCGCTGTTCATCAGTATTTCCACCGCGTGCCGAACTTCGGCAACGGAGGCTCGCCCGGCGGGCTGGCCGGCCAGCACTTTCAGGACGGTCAGCTGGAAGGACAACTTCCACGTCTCCGGTCAGGCTGAGTGCAAAGTCTCGACCAGAGAGGTTAACCTCCGATTACTCTGAACAAGACTGGCTAATTCGAGTAGCTAGGTGCCGGATTTAACCTCGCCGCTCGATGTCAAGCTCAGCCGGCGAGTTCGATGGCTTCGATTTCGACAAACGATCAGAGATTGGATAACCGCATTTTGCGGTCCATCCGATCCACCATGGCGAAGCGTTCAACAAGACGATCGGCGCGAGATCTCTTTGGAAGAGCCTGGCTGGACGCCGCCGATCGTGCCAGGCCAAAGAAACGGAGGCAGGGCGCGCGCTCCGTCGGAACGCGCACCGTTACCCGCCACTCAAACGTCCGGCTTCCACGTCCAGAGCGGACGAGCGACGCCGAGAATATCGCAGCGCAGGACCGGCCCGAAATACCTGGAATCGAACGAGAGAGGATGCGGCTGCAGCAGAAAATACTCCCCGTCGACGAGCCGCATGCAGCCCTCCCAGGACGGCAACGGCCGGCCTGCATGGTCCTTCTCCTGCACTTCGGCAATGACCTTGCCACCCATCGAAATCGCGTCCGTCGGGTCCTTTGTGCGGCAGACCTCATCGCCCCGGAGCGCAACCACCTGCTTGAGCAGCGGCACCGCCTGAGGCGCGATCTCGTGCGCCACGATCAGAAGCTCGATCGAAGGCGGCGGCCTCAGCACCGCAAGCTCGCCCCTCACCGGCAAGCGCTGCTCGAGCGCGTAGAAGCCGAGCGGCGCGCTGCCCGAGGCGTTGTAGATCAGAAGCGGCGCGCGGTCGGCAAAGGCCATGCACAGCGTGACGATGCCGCCGCACATGACTACGAGGATCGCGGCCCTTCTGAAACGACGGCGTGGATCAATCCGCATCTGAGGTCGACCTCCGCTTGCTGGCCTGCGAGAATTCGACGAGGTCCTCGATGTGATAGCGGACGTAGCGGCCGTGCTTTCGGTAAGCCGGTCCGCGCCCCTGCACGCGCATTTTCTCCAGCGTGTTCTTGGTGAGCCTGAGCCAGGCGGCCGCCTCCGCCGTATTCAGGAACGGCTTGTCAGGCTGCTTGTCTTCCATTTTCGTCATGTTGTCCGGCACTCCTTCTCGCGAGAGCCCGCGCAACGCGCAGGATGCGAGAAGAAGCGTCGTCAGATCGCGCGGGAATCCGAGTGGCGAAGATCAGCGAGCGCGGTTTGCCACCCCGTGCGGGCAGGTCTCGTCCAGCGTGAGGCAGGCCGCCCGCTCAGCCGAGCAGATCGCGGTATCCGCCCCTCATCAGCTCGGTGCCCTTGGCGACCAGGCGCCGTGTCCGGTCTTTGAGAAACTGGCTCGGCCCCTGCCATTCATCGGCAACCATTTTCGCACCGAAGATCGTGGTCGCGATCTGCCGATAGGTCTTGCCGTTCAGGCTTTCGTCCAGCGCAAGTAGCGCCTGGCGCAGCCGCTCGTCGGCGCCAAAGGATGATGTTTCGGGCGGCGCCGTCTCTTTGACCATGAAGCGTTGCAAGCGCTTCAAGAGTTCGGTCTGGGCCGCAAGCTCCGACAGTCTTTCGAGCTCGAACACCGGCCGGAACCTGCGGGTAAGAACCGTGAGATCATGGAGCTCAACCGCGACGTGGACACCCCTGCCCTTCAACAGCACGAGCGGCCGGCCGTCGGCGTCGATGACCGCATGGCGCTCGACCTTGAAGTCGGCGAGCACGTTCGGCGGTTCCTCGTCGCCCTCGCGCGCCGGCAACGCCTTGAGCCGCGCCACGCGTTTCAACGCGCGCGCATGCCACAGCACCGGCGCATCGCGCGCGGCGACCGCAGGGTCCGAGAAGGCCAGCAGCCCCCATTTTTCGGCCTGCGGGAACCGGCGCGGCAGCCGCAGCAATTGCGTGCCGTCGGTCAGCGCGAGGCACGGAAGACGACGCGGGACCGAGCGCCGCCAGTCCGCGGCATAGTCGGCGTTACGCCGCAGGAACTCCCACGCCCAGTCGGCGGCGTCGAAGCAGGCCTGACCGGAAGCCGCTTCGCCGGCGTCGCGCCGAGCTCGCCTGTGATGCGACATATTCAAGAGAGCCCACCACGCCTTGAGGTTGCGCTTATGATCGTTCCGGCCGATTGGGGCAAGAGCACGGCTCCCGGGCCTTGGCATGCGGAACGCGGGGCGTGCTCGACGGGCCTGCGGCTCGTCGGCAAATCGGCGCGCCATCTCGCCGGCAAGGGAATATGAAAACATCTGCGGAGCAAGAGCAGCACGCGGGCATCGCTGCTCGGTCCGCAACGCCAGGCTACGCGTTAACCCAACGTGGTATCAATCTTGCTAGTTTCAGATTAGCTTGATGGTGCGTGCGCAGATTCACGGCGTTCGCATATTCGTCGAGCCAACCAAACCAAGAGGACGACATGGCCAAGAAAGCGAAGAAGGCGAAGAAGACGGCGAAGGCGACCAAGAAGGTCGCCAAGAAGACCAAGAAGATGAAGAAGTAAGCGCGCGGTTTTCCGCGCGCCCAGGCCGCCGCGGCATCGCCGGTCGCGCCGATCATGGCGATGAGGCGACCGGATGCATCGCAAGATGCTCTTGCGAGGCTGCGGCGACGATCAGGCCGGCCCCATGTGCACACGGCTCGAGCAGCCAATGGATTGATGCACATGGGTCCGGTTTCTTTGCTCTGGCGGTCCTTTTGCAGCGACTGCCGTTCGCGGCGGTCCCGCCGATCAGCTCCTGGACGCCTCGCCTTATCGCTGTCCGCCCGTCCCTTCGGCGGAGCAATCATTTGGCTGGCCCCCGGCGCCGATACATTGGCGGTAGCGCCAGGGCTCGACAAATCGTCCGCTCCACATGCCGCTTTGTTTGCCGCGCGCCCAGGCTTCGGCCGCAGCGTAGTCACCCTTGCTGTAGCGCGGCCAGTCGACCGCAAGCCCGCCGCGCACCAGCCACTCCGCAAGGTCGACCTTGCCGGCGCTACAGACCGCGACCGAGCGCCCGTACCGGTCGCGGTCGACCTCGACGCAGGCCACGGCCTGCCGGCCGATGAAGGCATCCAGTGCGTTTGCGGCCACCTGCCCGCAGCGATAGCGGCCGCCGTGCCGGTCGCTGCAGAGCTGGTCGTGCTCCGGCGCGTCGATCCCATAGAGACGCACGCGCGTGCCATGGATTTCGATGGTGTCGCCATCGATCACGCTTGCCTGGCCGGCGACGTCGCCGGCGCGCGCCTGGTCGGCCGGTGCCCCGGCGATCACAAGCAATGCGAATGCGCGGCCCGCAAGCCGTCGCCATCCCGAAATCCGGTCCAACCGCACCGCGACGAATTCCGGCGGCATGCCCTGCCCTGACGTGATCCTTTGGGATAGCCGATCCATATGTCCGGTCCGCCCCCTAAGGCGTCCCGACCGTCAGCGAGGAAACGACCCGCACCAGCATCACCAGCGTCGCGGTCAATGTCGCCCCTCCGACCACACACTGCGCAACGCACCGCTTCACCATGGCACCGCCGTCAACAAAGATGCTGAATGCATTTGGCATGGGCCGGCTCCGTCCAGTTCCTTCCGTGGATCGAGCCGGACTCATAGCCTGAGTCGCAGAGCCTGCGCTGCAAGCTTATTTCCTGCAGCGTTATGGTTTGATTCACGACTCGGGGCTCCCGACAAGCGACAGAGCCCACGGCGGCCGAACCGGCAGGCCCGGTTGCATCTGAGCAAACTCTTAGCGCTCTCCGAGCTGGGCCCGTGGGGTCTTCGCGGGATGCCATCTAGTCCGCGCAGCTGCTCGCCGCAATGACCGCGATGAACCTCGGGCGCCACCGTTCGATCGACCCGCGCGTCAATTGCGCCATCTGTAAGTGGACGCGCTCAAGACGGTCCGCATTCCGGACTGGCGAGAAGCTGCCGCACCTTCTGTATTGCGCTCGGACAACCAAGGCACGCCGCCCATTCAAGCATGGTCTGGCGAATCGTCGTTGCCGGAATTCCGTGCAGCGCCAAGCGATCGAGAGCATGCAGGTGCTCCTGTTCGCGGCGGAAGAGGGAGAGATCCGCAAGCACTCGCACCTCGTAACCAAGCCTCGTGCCCTCGAGCGCGGCGATCAGGACGTCCTCCTCCAGCCACGCTCCGGCAACCAAGACCAGGCTCGTGTCTGCGGATGTCAGGCTCGCCATGAAACTGTCGCTGCGCCAGAGCTCCAGAGGATCCGCCTCGGGTAGCGCAGCAAGACCGCGAAACTGGCTGGCCCATGGCGGTTCGTGCTCACCGAGCACGTTAGCCGTGACCCCAAAAACCTCGAACACCGCCGGCAGGAGCGCCATGCTCTCCTGCCGAGCATCAGCGCGTTCAACCGATAGGGTCCCGGGCATGTTACGCCCGGGATTGATCAGGACCAGACGACTTTGCCGCGGATCTGCCAGCATCGTTTTGACTTGAGAAATGGACCGAATGACCGATAGAGAGCGGAAAGGTGTCGGAGTCAGGCGGCAGCGAGAGGCAGCGGCTCGTCCCGAAGCACAGGGCCTTCGACAGCTGCATGTCGGTACATCGCGGCTAGCGCAGCATCGGAATTCCGCAGGAAGCCCGCCAGAGCCATGGTTTGGCCGATCCGCTGCGCTGGTGCGATCCGCTCCAGCGGCCATCCGGCGCGCCTGAGAATGCGCTCCATGCGTACGTCGGTAACAGTTGCGATCGCATCCGCTCGGGCGGCCCGCATGCCCTCGATCATAGCCGCAAACAGCAAGAACGTCGTGCGATTGAGCCCGCCCTCCGTCGCCTCGGGAGCGCGGGCGGTATCGACGCAAAACCGGGAGCTTTCGAGGATCTGCTCGCTTCGTGGTGCCGGCTGGCCTGCGAGCAGGGATGAAAACGTGTCGGTCAACATGGTGGGCCCCGTGGTTGGTAGCAGCCGAACGGATGCCACGACGTCCCGGGTCTCTGTCGTAATCAACAGATAGGTCGGGTTGAGCGCGTCATAGACGTCGATTTCGAACTCGCCCGATACCGACACTGTCCAATCGAGGCGGTCCTTGAACACGCGCCGGCGCAGGCGAAACATTGCGGCAAGCAGATCGAGATGATGCCCGAACTGATGATGGCGGAGAGCAACGACTTGCATGAGGACCTCCTGGTTGAGAACAGGAAGTCACAAAGCCAGAGGCGAACGGATCGCGCGCCTGTCGAATCTTGCAGGTGTGAAGCCGATACAGGCGAAGCTAGATCCACTCTTATCAAGAATGAGCCAATTTCAGCAATCGAAGATGCCCTTCCTCAAGTGAGGAAGAGACTCGATTTATTGTGGGTCGTGATCCCGACCGCGCGCAGTGAATCAGGGCAATAGCCCCCGGCGCAGCGCTTCGCCGACGCATTGGGCGATCGTTGCGGCGTCCAGCTTGCGCCGAGCGTTCTCGAGATGGAACACCACCGTACGCGGTGAGATCTGAACGAGGACGGCGATATCCGCGACAGTCTTGCCCCGGGCGACCCAGGCAAGACATTGACGCTCGCGCTGGGTAAGAGTGGTGGTGCCTTGCGTCGGCATTCTCAGACGCGCGGCTGCGTGGGCATGAAAATAAAGCCCAACAAGGTGAACAGCGGTCTTGGAACCGGCGACAAGCCGGCTCGTTGAGGCGGCAGGCTCGTCAGTGGCCAACGTGAACGCCGCCATCCGTCCGTAGCCGCCCTTAATCGGGACTGTGACGCCAGACCTGATGCCAAACGTCATGGCCTCTTCGAAGAAACTACGCTGTTGCTTTGTCCCGACAGGTTTGGGTGCACCGTCACCCCAGCAGAAAACTTCATTTTCCGAACGAGCTCGACGCACAACGGGATCAAGTCTCTGATAGCCAAGTTCGAAGTATCGCCCGGTCCATGCCTTCGGATAGGAGGAGACGAGCGTTGGCGCGTCGTTGGTAATTTGCAGATAGGCGAACCATCGAAATCCAAGCCGCTGGGTCAGGCGTCTTGCGACCTTTTCGAACCCCTGCTCGTCGTCTACCGTCCAGATAGCATCGACGAACTCCTGAAATAAACGATCGACCGCTGTCATCATTGAGCCATCGGCCCGGTCAGGTCCCCAGCTGAAACACGAGACACGCCATCGGCAGGCGGCAAGCGGCCTTCGCCATCGCGCAACGCCGGCCGCCAGGCGATCGCCCCACTCAACTCCACGTCAGGGCTGCGTCAATGGTTTCCGCAGCCCGGCCTGGCCATACGGTGCCGACGTTTTCCATTGATTGGATCCCGAGATCTGGCGATCCAATCAATGGCATCAAATGACGCGCCACTACATGTTTACGAGGAGAGAAGCGAGAACGTTGAATGAGGGTCCCTCGGTCTTGAAATACGCGAGACTTGGGTGATCGGTGTAGCCTACCCCAATCGTACCCCAGAGACCGGGCATGAGATGCGCGGTATAGGTCGCCGTGACTGAATTGGAGGTTCGGGCGGCAAACACTCCGGTAAGCCCCGAGAACCGGTTGGTTGCGTCCGATAGATAGTGGCTCACAACGTTGCGAGCGGCGACGAGGGAAAACATGTCGGTCGGACGGTTGTCAAATGGGCCAATCCAGTACGCCCGCCCCTCATAGTATTGGGAAATACCGGTCGCTTCGGGCGGTGCGTACATGACCGATATGCCGGCATACAGGCCGCGAGCGGCGGCTAATGGTGACGAGTGGTCCTGCTGCCACAATTGTCGATCGGCCAGAAAGGTCACGCCGAAGTTGCCGTCGCGCGTTGCGCCCGGATTTGCCGGTAGGTGCGAAAAATCGCGGAAGGTTGAAGTGTTGTAGAGAAGGTCGAGCCGCAGCCATGTCTGGGGATTGCCCGGGCTTGCCGGCTGTTTGTAGCCGAGCTCATCGATGAAGAGCTCCCTGGTGCCCTTTGGTCCATTCCAGTTGATGCCTGCCGGGTTCGTCAGCGCTTCATCAAAGATGACGTTCCCGGTGACGCTATTTATCGGCAGGCTGCGTTGCACAGCAGCTTGATTATAAATCTTATCCGTGACGTGCCAGGTTGTCCTGAAACTCGGGGTCGGACTAATCGACATACCCAGCTGGATGGGGATCGAGCCACTGGGCCCGAACGTACTGGCAAGATTCGAACCAACGAAGGTGCCGATAAACTCCGTCGTGTTGGTCACATAGCCGAACTTGATTTCCAGCTTTTTGTCGAGGAACGTTTGATACCAGGCGAGCTGATAGAGCTGGAGAGAATTTGGCAGGTACCCCACATCGTTGCCCGCGCTGTACAGCCCCGCCACCATCAATTGTCCGTCGGGAACACCCCAGCGGCTCATATCGTAGGTAAGCCAAGCGATCGTTTCATTGATATAGCTGGGACGTTGACCGAAATAGGTCTGGTTGCCCGCGCAGATCGCGCCGGTTGCTTGAGAATAGCGTGACGTGCAAGGCGGATAATTGCTCGGCACCTGCCGCGGTGTATCCAGCATATTGGCTTCAAAGACCGCGATGTTATAAGCTTGGAAACCAAAGCCCGCTGAGGCCAATGCGGAGCGCCAGCCGCCTTCATCACGCAGAAGCGAATCGCCGTAGGAAGGGAACGGAATATTCCAGCCCTTGACTCCATAGCGCCTATTGAGTTCGGTAAGATCCTTACGACCGCGCGCAGTCGCTTCAACCATCTTCCGATCATTGCCGTCCGCGGACGACGCAACTTTTTGCCGCAATGCGCGCTTTCGATTATCGGCAGACATTTTCCCGACTGGAACCGCGCGTGCGTTCTGTCCCTTAGTGATGATCTCGCCAGGCTTCGCCTTGTGCTCGACAAGATCTGCCCGAGCAGGCGCGTCACTCACAGCGAGAGCAACGAGACTCAACGAGCCCAGACAAAGTGCTCGATACCGGCGCAGATGCAGTTGATCCCGGTTTGGCGGCGCTATAGTTTGATCACCGGAAACTGCTAGACGTTGATTCATTCCATCCTCCCTCTGATAAGTATTTTTCGTTGCTTCTTGCAGACACCTCAAAATTGTTGCCGCACCTATCGTGAGAACCCAGGCTGGCTCGCGCTGAGATCTCACAAAACGGCGCAGCTCTCCTCGCCGACGGAACTACCGTCGGAGAGGTGGCTCTTCGCGTTGGTGGCGGGTTGGAGCGTTGCAGCCCAAGAGATAGGCGCGTTCGCCAACGATCAAGACGTGCTGCTGATCATGTGCCCCGGTGCTTCACATCGCAACGAACTTGCGGAGTTCGACCGACGCTCCGGACTAAGATGCGATGCAGGTCAGATCACAGTTTTGGAATGGCAATTCGGAACAGGACCCATTTGATCAATCCATATCGTCTCTCCAAGGTTGGCGGAGTTCGAGCGTCCATCCCATTCGAAGTTCATCGCCTCCGATCAGCCCGAGCCGCGCGTCGCTATGCGCACGCGATTTCGCAATACACCGATGCCCTCGACCTCAAGCTCGACTGCGTCCCCGTCCTTCAGTGAGCGGCCGTGATCGACACCGCTACCTCCGAGAACCGTACCGGACGCGAAGATATCGCCAGGGTAAATGGTGCGGGAGCGGCTCATCTCGACGATTGCTTGCTCGAAGGTAAACCGCATATTCCGGGAGGACCGGTTGGTCCATTCCTCGCCGTTAACTCTCGCAATCATGCGTACGTCGGACATGTCGCGAAACTCGTCTGAGGTCGCGATGCACGGCCCAAGAGTTACCGCTCCATCAAAATCTTTACCGCCGCCGGGCCCAATCCCCATCTCCATGTGGATCAGTTGTTCGTCTCTGGCGCTCCAATCGTTGAAGATCGTGTACCCGAAGACGTGGTCTCTCGCCGCATTCAGCGGAATATCCTTGCCCCGCGTCCCGATGACGACGGCCCACTCCAGCTCAAAGTCCGCAGCCATCGAATAAGTGGGCCATTGAATATCCTCATCCGGGCCCGATACGGACAAAGGGTCTACCGTATAGTAGGTCAGCCGCTCAAGGAGCAGATCAAAGCGTAGCCGTTTGGCAACGGCGAGTTGAGCTGCCGCCTGATCCGAGCCGGCTGCGGCCTCGGCTTCGAGTTGGTCCTTGCGCTCAAAGAAACGTTCCACATGCTCCGTAAACATGTTGCAGTCGCGCATACGAGCGGGGCGCGGCAATGGCGCGAGCAGCTTCGCCTCGACCATCGGCACAATGGCCGCGGCAGAGGGGTGGCTGATGATTTGTCGCGCGAGGCTAAGTGCCTCCGCGCCCCCCTCAATCATGTCTTGCATCGATCTGAACCAGCCCGAGGCTCGAGAATCCGCCGCGGTTGACGCGGTAAGATCGACAATCCTGTCATTGGCCAGGAGTGCCCCAACTGAACGCCTGCTCTGGACGCTGAAGGTGACTAGCCTCATGCCGAGACCTTTCCATCGACGAGTACACCGACCAATACGCAATCGTCGGGACCATCATTGCGCCAGCCATGCATCCCACCGTTTTGCACGATCACATCACCGGCCTGAAGAAGAACGTCCCGTCCTTCGGTCAACATCCAGACCTGTCCGGAGGCGATCATGAAATAGTTGAGGGTGTCGGTCTTGTGCATGGAGCTGTGCTTCGCCCTTTCGATCTCTTCGCGAGACGGCACATGCACACTTTGGATCGATCGATGCATTGCCTCGACTTCCGCAGCCGAGTGGGGCTCCGGATTGGGCCTGAAACGAACAACGCGAAAAACTGTGCCTCCGTCCGGGGGCTCGTGCTGGATCGTCGCGCCGACCGTGGGGTCTCGCGAACAGGACAGATCTGCTGGAGTCTCGTGGGTGATCCATAGATCACGACCGAACACGTTAAAGCCGAGGTGCGGCAGATCTGAAATATCATCAACGGCCAGAACATCTGACCTTCCGCCCCCATCATTTCCAACAACAAAGCGCCTCATGGTGTCTCCTCTCTTCCGGCAAGGCGTAAGGAGAGCTCCGGCGCGCGGATGACCAACACGAGGTCGCGTCCGTTCCGCGATCGCCGCCTCCCCATCGTCACGTTGACTCGCACTTGCCCAACGCATTCTTGGTACCAAAATCGATAATTCGGTACCAACCCGCTGTCAAGCGGCTAGCGCAGCAAATCGGTCAAGGGCGTGCAAAAATCGGCCGCCAGCGGCCCTCGAGTCGAGCTCGCCGCCGTCCATATCCGCATTCGGAAAGCTGAAGGTACCTTAACGGCTTTTGGGCGCCGCGCGCCGAGGCGCGTCGTCGTTGCGCTTGAACAGCCCGTGGAAGAGCAAGTCCGGGAGCTCCGCAAAGGCTTCGCTCATGGTGAGTCCAGCAGCGGCAAGTACCTCGGGCTGGTTGGTTAGTCTCGCCGCGGCCAAGTAGATTTCGGCAGCCAAGTGCGCATGCAACGTTCGGAAGTGCCCCTTCTTGATGCCGTCTTCAATTATATCGCGCAATACCGCTACCCGCTCCTTCTGGTGTTCCTCAAGCATCACCCGCGCAGCTTCAAATGCTCTCAAATCCTCATTGAAGCGTTGGGTCGCTCGGGAGCTTTCGGTGATGCCCGGCTGCAAATAAGCGAGGATACGCGCCTGCGGATCTTCCTTCTCAAGCGCGCCGCGCATGCCGAGTCGCCGGATACGATCGAGCACCCGTCGCAGAATCAGTAGAAACAACTCAGGCTTGGTGGGCGCGATCTCGTATAGCGAACGCTTCGAGCAGTGCAATCGCGCGCAAAGATCAGCAACGGTCGGTGTCTGAAACCCCTCAGTTAGGAATATCTCTTCGAGCCCATCCAGGATCTCCCTATGACGCCCATGCTGGCGGTCCTCGCTCCGGCGCGTGCCTTGGCCCATCCATATCTCTCCTCGTTGCAGGTCTTCCGATATAGCGCGCCACCCGGCGGAAAACCCAGAGCCATGTTGACAAGTCCCCGATGGTACCAGTAAGCACAATATGGTACCAATCTTGTCGACCTTAAGCAGTGAGCTCTTATGCGAATCATCGATCACTTCGATCAGGGCGTCGCCTATCATCCCGACGAGGTCGCTTTCCACGATCTCGCAAGCGGCGAGATGTTGACATATCGAGAGGCTGATCGTCTGACGCGCCGGATCGCGGCAGCAATTCGGGAACATGGATTTGGTAAGGGCGCCAAGATCGGCATCTTGGCGCCCAATAGCAGCATTGCATTCGTGACCCTGATCGGGCTGATGCGCGCCGAAGCAACTTGGCTTCCGCTCAATCCCCGCAATCCGCCAGCGGTTAACGCTGACCTTCTACGACGCTTCGATGGTGAGCTGTTGTTCTTCAGCCAGATCCATGAGAGGGACGCACAACACATCCTTCCGGAAGTCCCCGAACTGCGCGCCACTGTCTGCCTCGACGCCGAAAGCCTACTGGGTCCTTCGCTCGATGCCTGGACGAGTCAGGAGCAGGCGAGCGATCTCATCGGCGAATACGCGCCGGATGACATGTTTGCGATCTTCCCAACAGGCGGAACAACCGGTCAGCCGAAGGGGGTGATGATCACTCACGGCAATATCGCGGCAATGTTCAGTAATTTCATGAGCCACTTCGGTTACTACGAGGGCGCGCGGCATCTTGTCGTGGCTCCGATGACGCATTCGGCCGGCATTCTCGGCTGCCTCCATTTTAGCCGGGGTGGATGCAACGTCATCATGGCAAAGGCTGATGCCGGCGCCATTCTCGAGGCGATTCAAAAACACCGCATCACCCATCTCTTCCTTCCGCCGACGGTGCTCTACATGGTGCTGGCTCACCCCGACCTTGGCCGGCACGACTATGGATCGCTGCGGCATCTGCTGGTGGCGGCGGCGCCCTCCTCGCTTGAAAAACTGAAGGAGGCCATAGGAGCATTCGGGCCGGTGTTGTCGGAAACGTTCGGTCAGGCCGAATGTCCGGCTGCGATCTGCCTCAAGGCGCCATGGGACTATCTGGGCGCCGGAGGTGAAATCGACATCGACCGCCTGCACAGTGTCGGACGACCCGGCGTATGGAACAGGGTCGCCATTCTCGACGACGCTGGAGCAGAGTTGCCGCGCGGGAGAGCCGGTGAAATCTGCGTGCGCGGGCCCCTGGTTACGCCCGGCTATTACAACGACGCTGAGTCGACTGCAGTTATCCGCCGGTTTGGCTGGCATCACACCGGTGATGTCGGGGTGATGGACGAGCATGGCTATGTCACGATCGTCGACCGCAAGAAGGACATGATCATTTCGGGGGGCTTCAACATCTTTCCCAACGAGATTGAGCAGGTCCTGACCGCTCATCCGGCCGTGCAAGACTGTTCGGTCATCGGAGTACCGGACGATAAGTGGGGCGAGGCCGTGAAGGCTGTGGTTCAGCTCAAGCCTGCTGCCAAAGCAACGGAAGCGGAGCTGATCGCCCTGGTCAAGCGAACCCTCGGCGGCGTGAAGGCACCCAAGAGCGTGGATTTTGTCGAGGACCTGCCGCGCAGCGCGGCCGGGAAGGTGCTCAAGACCGAGCTGAGGGCAACCTATTGGCACGGGCGGACACGCGCAGTGAATTGAGGTGGAGCAGCATGGCTGAAGTCCTGATCGCTGGGGTTGGCATGATCCCCTTCGCCAAGCCCGGTCAAAATCAAAGTTACGATCTTATGGGTGCCGGAGCCGCGCGCGCCGCTCTGGACGACGCCGGTATCGCATATGCCGACCTTGAACGGGCCTATGCGGGTTACGTGTATGGTGACAGCTGCGCCGGCCAAGCTGCGCTCGGTCACCTGGGCGCAACTGGAATACCGATCATCAACGTGAACAATAACTGCGCCAGTGGCTCGACCGCATTTGCGCTTGCGGTCGAGACGATCCGCAATCAGCCGGACGCATGCATCCTGGCACTGGGGTTTGAGCAAATGGCTCCCGGCGCACTGGACGTGGTATTCGCTGATCGACCCAATCCGGTTGGCCCGCACCTGGCCCGTGTGGCGGAAATGATGGACCTGACCGTCGATGATCGTGCAAAACCGCCGGCGATCCAGCTCTTTGGTTGTCAGGTCGAATTGCTGCAGCAGCGTTGCGGCGTCGACGATCGAGCCCTGGCCAAGATTGCGGTTAAGGCACGCTGTCACGCCGCAGCCAATCCATACGCCTTGTTTCGGACACCGTTACAGGAAGACGACGTCTTGGCGAGCCCTTTGCTCTTTCGAGGCCTGCGCAAGCTGTTCGCTTGTCCGCCAAGCTGTGGCGCGGCGGCCGCGGTCCTATGCGGGCCAAGGTTCGCAGCGCGGCACGGCTTGCAGAGAAATGTGCGCGTTATCGGATCTGGGTGGATAAGCGATCGCACTGAACATTTTTCGGGCGATCCATTGGATCTTATGTTCCGTGCGCTCGGTCGGGACGCTGCAGATAAGGCCTATGAGAATGCCGGGGTCGGGCCGAAGGACATCGACGTCGTCGAGCTGCACGACTGCTTCACCAGCAACGAGGCGCTGATGTATTCAGCGCTTGGCTTTTGCTCCGAAGGCGAGATCGAACGATTCATCATCGAAGGCCGGGGCAGCTATGGAGGAGACATTGTCGTAAATCCGTCCGGCGGCCTGCTGTCCAAGGGCCATCCGCTCGGGGCTACAGGACTGGCCCAGATCGCGGAACTCACATGGCAGCTTCGCGGCATCGCTGGTCGGCGCCAGGTTGAAGGAGCTCGCACCGGGCTCCAACAAAACGCTGGCCTGGGCAGCGCGGGTTTCGTGCATATCCTGCAGAAATCTTCGAAGGTGTGATCGCACAGCTGACTCATCATCAGCGACCACGGTGCAACTTCCATCCGCCGAACGTCTCCGTGGTGAAATACTCCGCGAGACAACGCCGTCTGATGGCCTCTGGGCAGCCGATCTTCTCAAGCGCCAAACATGAGCCATGGTCGATGGATAATCTGGGCCCGATAGTGCGGCACTGTTGGCGGCGAGCCGGGCCGAAGGCCGGGCGAGCGTCGGGCGCGGAGGACACGTCATCGTCGTCGATCCGGCTTGCCGAAATCGGCGACGATGCACCAGGCCGACAAGGCCACGCAACCGGCAACTGGTTGCGCAGCTCATGTCGTCAAATTGCGCGTTCCATCAGGCGCCTTGCCTTGCCCTCCAGTTCAAGCCGAGCATCCTGATGCGCCTTGCCGCGGGCAAGCGCGGTGATGCCCTGCACAAAATCACAGATACTTTCCGGCTTGCGATTTTCTTCGCCGAGGGCGGTCTCGATGATTTTCGAGATTTCGGATCTGGAAAACCCGCCTCTGCGCAGAAAGCTCGCCCGGTCCTCGTCAGTGCGAGCAACAATCCGCTCCCGGGCCGCCCTGATCCCTGCGACGAAGGGCGCGGGCGACGAATTGGCAAAGTTCGTCAGCGCGGGTGCCGCTTCACGCGCAAAGCGTTGCGCGGCGAATTTCGAATGCCGGATCGTGATTTCCTCGAAATTCTCCACGCCCCATAGATTGCGGTTCATGCAGACGGCGCGGAGATAGAAGCTTGCAATCCCGAGCGTCTTGCTGCCGACTTCACTGTTCCAGCAATAGAATCCCCGGAAGTACAAATCCGGCGATCCGTCCGCTAAACGCCCCGCCTCGATCGGGTTGGTGTCGTCGACCAGGAATAGGAACACGTCGCGGTCGCTGGCGTAGAGCGTCGTCGTGTCCCTGGTCACGTCTACAAAGGGATTATGGGTCATGGTCGCCCAATCCAGCACGCCCGGCACCTTCCACCGCGTATCGCCTGTGCCGTTACCCGCGATCGTCATCACCGCGGCGACAAGTTCGTGGTCCCAGATCCGGCCATAGTCCGGCCCGGTCACAGCACGAAGCTCGACGCATCCGCTGTTGCTCTCCAAGGTTTTCACGAGCTCGGCGCGGTGCGAGAGCAAGCCGTGTTGCAGGTTGATCGCTGCCAGCGCCGCAGGAAGCTGCCGCAGATAGGATGTCGGCGCACCAACGAGCGTGCACAACTGACCAAAGCTCCAATGCGTCGGCGTCACCGCCCCGTCGCCTCCTGGCACGGTCAGGGCCAGCCGCTCCAAATTATCCCGCCTCGCCTCTACCCGGATGGCCCGGGTCTCCACCGTCCGCGCCTGCGCGCGTTCGGCGCGGCTCCGCACGACCTCATAGAGGTTCGGCAAATTTAGAAACCGCTCGTCATCCGGACGCGCAAACCACTCGGACGATACGCGGCCAATCCGCTGGCCGCGCGATACGTCCACGCGGAAGCCGCCTGACGTAGACTGTTCGCTCTGGGAAAGGTTCAGCATGTTCACGGTCATTCTCCTGAGGGACTGAGGTTGAAGCGCAGCACTGCGCTGCAACCCTGCCCGTCGGCGAGACCGGGGGTAGCAAGTGCCAGGGCGACCCGAGTGGAGGGGGTTCGCCCGCCCGAACAGGGCCGCTCGCAAGAGCGGGTCTGCACAAGCGCATCTCACGTCGTCCAAGGTCGGCAAATGAGCAAAGCGCGGAAGACCGGGGAGACCTCTCGGGGCGGCGCCGGCATAGCCGGCGCGCTACCCTGGCGCGCGCGAGGGGCGGAGCCCCTTCCCTCTCATCGATGAGAACGCTGGACAGCTCGGCAGAGGTTGGGACTCAAGGTGAGAGTGAGAAAGCCAAGGAAGGCAGCCGCCGACGGGGCAGTGATAGCGACGCGGGCATGCAATGGCCGCGGGCCCCGAGGCGACTGCAGTCGCAAGACCGGTCAACAAGGTACCCGAGCGCGGGACAGTGATAACGACGCCGGCATGCCAAGACGGCGGGGCCCGCGGGCGAGTGCCTCCGGCGAGCGACACATGATGGCGCGCGGGGGATCGAAGCCGGATGGCCGAGACGCCACGCGGCTCGGTTCACGAGGGCCCGCCGCGGCGACGGCCGCACGCGCGCAAACTAAATCCTGAGAAGACGCGGGGTTCAGGGAATCCGGATTTCCTCCCGAGCCTTGGTTTCCGCGTCATAGATTCTCACCTGAAGCCTTGGAAAACGCTTCTTGAGCTCTTCGCCACCTGCCCTGGCGCCGGCCTGGGTTGAGAATTCGACTTTCAACCGGCCATCCACTTCGAGCCCGTAACCCGAAGTTGGCAATTTAGGAGTGGCTGCAACCATGTCGTCCCCGTCGTGCAATGAAGGCAATCGAGGGCGATTTGGTAACGTGAGTCGCCCGAACCAGGCCAGCGTCACTTCCGCCAACAACCGGATTGTCCGCCTGTATCAAGGATGCGCGTTCGCATCGTCCGAGCAGGAGGACGGCTTACCATTCGCCCGGACGCAGGCGCGATAGAGCCACGGCTCCACATAGCTCCCCTTCCAGATACCTCGACCGGCGCGCTCTGCGTCCTGCTGAGCTGCGTCATATCTGCCCTTCGAGTATCGAGGCCAATCCAGTGCAAGGCCACTGCGCACAAGCCATTCCCCGAGATCGGCACCGCCGACCGAACAGGTCCCCACCGTCCGACCATATGGATCGAGGCTGAGCGGTATGCAGTCGACCGATCGTCGGCCGATACAGGCGTCGAGGTCGTTTGCCGCCGGCGCGCCACAGCGATACTGAAGACTGTCCTCGCCGCGGCAGAGCTGGCTGCTCTCCGGCGCGTCAATTCCCCGGAGACGGATGCGCTCGTCGCGTTCATCGTCAGCTTAGGCTGGCTTCTGATCGGCCGAACTGTCGTACCTCATGGATGTGACTCAAGCTTGGTCTCAGCGCTCTCCCGGGCGCTAGGGCCTTTTCTTTGGGCGACATCTCGTCACCGGGATTCTACGGAATCCACCTCTACGTCATTGGGCGCTAACTTTGCTCTTGCCGGGGCTAGATTTCATTCCGAAGCAATTTTCAAATTTCCGGTAGAGGGGCCGTCTCGCGACACGGCCCCTTTTCATTTGGCCCTCGCTGGGGCCGTTTCTTTGGTGCAAGAAAATGCCCGCCATCGCGGCGGGCTTTCGGATTAGGCGGCTTTCTTTAGCCTGTGGTTGCTTGGGTCCGTGCCATCGATGATGGCGCTGGCGGAGCTGTGCCCTGTATGCACCACCCAGAAATCTCTGTGACTTTGGTATCAGTCGGTAACCCAAGCATCTTGACCCGCTCGACGGCCCCTTAAGGCCGATTGCGGGGTATTCCGGGCTCGCGCCATGGTGGCGTCGACTTGCCGTTTCTCTTAAGGGCGTTGCCCGCTCGTGGTATGACCGGATCTGACGAAGAGGCCGCCAACTGAGGCGGCCTTACTATTGAGCGGCCCCAGCAACTTTGGGGGCATGGGGGCCGTTGCTGGGGCCATCTACCGAGCCCGATGCTCCGAGCCAGGTTTGTGAAAGGCTACTGCTGGCCAACTGGCCAATCTTTTCGCTGCGTCCACGATCTGAGTTTGAGAGTGGATTTCTAGCTTCCTAAGCAAGCGAAGGCGCTGAACCGATACCTGCGCTTCGGTGCCGCCGATCTGCACGGCAATCTCAGCATCGCGCCGCCCGAGAGCCATGCGTCTCAGGAGCTTCTTTTCACGCGGGCTCAGTATCAGCGCCGTCACGGCGCGAACATCACTATGCCGACGATGATGAGTGGACTTAGTCCGAACAGAACAATGCAAGCGCCTTTAAGTATGTCACTGCCCATGACACAACCCCTACGGTTGGGGGTTGAAATCCTATTCCCGAATGCCGGATGGCCGCTAGTGCAATTTGTGCCATGGCAAAGCGCCGTGAGGTGGTAAATAGCTGGTTCTCGGAGCATATTAGCCTTTATGAGACCGTGGCTAAAAATGGCGCTGATGGTTTTCGGCTTGTGCGCAGGCTGGATGGTCGTTGGTCTATTGACCGTCGACGACGACGACGAATTCCACCAAGTCATCGCGGTATACAAACCGCGCTAACTGGGGGACTGGCACTCCGTTCACCCACGGAGAACCCCGGACACCGTCGCTGTTCCGCTCGTTGAGCTAAATCAAGAACGGATGGCGTCCCATGGAAACTGATGGGGCCAGAACATCCAATGGCGCTCTCGGTGGTCCTATTGAGAACAGCGGCCAAGCTACGGTTTCCGTTCGCTTAATCCGAACTAGGACACTCCCAAAATCAGCTTAGGACACCGGGGCTTAAATACGGACGGCACCGCTTGACTCCATGAGAACAAAATAAGAACATGAGCCATCGACGGTCAACCCGGAAACAAGACCAATGTCCTCGGTTTCCAAGCCGAACGAACAGGACGATGGACTTGAGGCTGCCGTCGACCAGGCGATCGCTGTTTGCGGCGGCGATCTGCGCGCGACCATTCGTGCCCAGATCGTTGCGAACAATTTCCTGGAAGCCGAGATTGTAGAATTGAGAAAGGCAGTTTCGCACGCCTTCACGCGGGGGCGGTTTCGGACCCACACGGGATAGACGACGCCGGATGTGCAATCTCTATTCGATCACGACCAACCAGGCGGCGATCGCCGGCCTGTTCAGGCACATGAATCGCTATGTCGGCAATCTTGCGCCGATGCCCGGTGTGTTTCCAGACTACCCTGCACCGGTGATCCGCAATGCCAGCGACGCCGCGGAAATGATGCTGATGCGCTGGGGCATGCCTCCTCCACCCAAGACCGGGGGGCCGCCGGTGACCAACATCCGCAACACCTCCTCGCCGCACTGGCGCGGCTGGCTGAAGCCGGAGCATCGCTGTCTCGTGCCGGCGAACAGTTTCGCGGAGTACGCCCCCGAGCCAAATCCCGAGACCAAGAAAAGAGACGTCGTCTGGTTCGCGCTCGAGCAAAGCCGGCCGCTGTTCTGTTTCGCCGGGATCTGGACCGAGTTCAGAGGCGACCGCGGCACCAAGTCGAAGCCGATCCCCGGCCCTCACCTCGTCTACGGCTTCCTGACGACGTCGCCCAATGCGATTGTCGAGCCGATCCATCCAAAGGCAATGCCTGTCATCCTGACCACCGCGGAGCAGCGTGATGTCTGGATGCGCGCTTCCTGGGATGAGGCGAAGGCGCTGCAGCGCCCCCTGCCCGATGATCTGCTGCAGATCGTAATGCGTGGCCCTGATAAGGAGGACGTCACGGCCGCCCCCTTGAACTCTAGACCGCAGGTCAGCCACCGCCGCTACGGCTCTTGATCCACAGGGCCATTGCACCGACCAAGGCCGTCAGCACTCCACTCCACCAGATCGAGCGCGGCCGCGCGGCGCTGATCGAACTGAGGTACAGAAATGCTCCGAGCACGACACCATAGTGCTTGCGAAACTCACCGCTTCTGCGAGCGATTTCGACGAGGTCCGAAGACCTGACTTGCGGATCTGCCATCACGACCACCTAACCGTCCGAAGGCACCATGATAAAAGTGAGTTGGGTGTTTCGTCGAGTCTTATTTCGTCTTTTCCGAATTTTGTGATCGAGGCGCGCCCGGTTGCTGCGCGAGAGATCAAAGCCGCTAGGCCGTGACGCGAAGCGGCACGGTCACGAGAGCCGCCCGCATCCGCCGGCGCTCAAAACTGCTCCATCACCAGGCCAATTTCACGCAAGGCCTTCTCTTTGCCGGGTGCCGGCAGTGAGCCGGGACCTATCCACAGGCGCAACGATGCCGGTTCCGGCTTGATCGGATAAGCTTGCCCGCCGCCACAAGGCCCCACCCCGATCACGCTCGATAATGACCGTTCAACCGACCCTCGCTGAGACCGCCGCCATGCTGGAACAGTCGCCCGACTACCGGGTGCTGCGACGGCTGGTTCCACGCGCCGAATTCACGCCACACGGACAGCCAGAGAAGACCGCGATCCTGCTCGATGTCGAAACCACCGGCCTCGATACCACCAAAGACGAGATCATCGAGCTCGGGATGGTCAAGTTCAGCTATCTTGCCGACGGCAGAATCGGTCGGGTCATCGACACCCTTAGCGGCTTCAACCAACCGTCGATCGCAATTCCCGCCGAGATCACCGCGCTGACCGGCATCACCGATGAGATGGTTGCTGGTCACAGTCTCGATGAGGACCGCATCAACGCGTTCGCTTCCGAGGCGGTCATCGTCATCGCACACAATGCCGGTTTCGATCGCAAGTTCATGGAGCGTTACGCGTCTTTGTTCGCGCACAAGGCCTGGGCCTGCTCGGTCAGCGAGGTCGAATGGCGCAGCCACGGCTTTGAGGGATCGCGCCTGTCCTATCTTTTGATGAAAGCCGGGCTGTTTCATGAGGCGCACCGGGCGGTCGACGACTGCCAGGCGCTGCTCGAGATCCTGGCGATGGCCCTGCCCGAGCTCAATCGCACCGTGCTCTCGGTGCTGCTCGAGCGCGCCCGCCGCAAGACGGTCCGGGTCTGGGCCGAGCAGTCGCCCTTCGAACTCAAGGACGAGCTCAAGCGGCGCGGCTACCGCTGGAGCGATGGTGCCGATGGCCGGCCGCGGTCCTGGTACATCGACGTCGATGATGGCCATCAAGCTGCCGAAATCAAATACTTGCAGGAAACGATCTATCAACGGGACGCCGGAATCCGAACCGAGATCCTGACTGCGTTCGACCGCTTTTCCGCGAGGATCTGATCCTCTACCCCGCTCAAGCGGTCGCATGCTTATCGCGCGATGCGGCTGAGTCCGCCAACAGGGATCCACGACGTCCCTAAGACTTTAGTCACATCGGCATTGATCTCGCCCTCTGGTCGCGCTTGGTGTCCCGATCGCTGGGGGAAATCAAGAATTAGACTTTTGAGTGTCGCCGCCGCCTGCGCAGTGCTTGCTGGCTGCGCCGCATCCAAGCAGGACGTCGTAGCAAGGCTCGGTGATCAATACATCGGCCAGAACATCGATAGACTTGTGGTGCAGTTCGGGCCGCCAACCAGCACATTCAGAATGAACAGCGGCCAATCATCCTATGTCTGGCAGCTCTCAGCCGTGACCGATATTGCAACGGATCGAGGCTGGGGCACCGCGAGCACGCGCTATTGCACGGTAAGCGTGATCGCCTCGCCGACCGGAATTGTCGAACAACTCAATACCGAAGATTCGAATGCCGGACATGGCCTCGGTGGAGTCGTCGGCATGTATGGCAGCATTTGCGGCCAACGCCTGGGAATGAAGCCCCAAGGCTAGCAGTCCATCAGCCGGCGATTCCGAAAGCAGTTGCCCCGTCTTACCCGACAATAAGCTTCGGAGCATTACGATTCGGCCGAGTGTTGGCACCCGCTTCCGTTCGCTCGCATTTCACCCTAATTCCTCGGCACCTTAGAGAGGAAATCTCCACCTTTTGAGCCCTAACTTACCGCTACCCTTGAAGGTCACTGACATGCGGGAAGCGCCCGACTGGAGAAAGGCCACGCCGAATGGATCGCGCGCAGCGAAGTATGTCCGGATGTCGACGGACGAGTAGGACTACTCAACGGTTGTGATGACGCTGCCCCTCTTGGCCTTGCGCGCCTCCGGTGACGAAGTAGCAGCTGAGCCTGACCTCAGCGTCTAATGTCTATGATCCCGCGGTCCGCGCATTGGGCCGACGCCACTGCAATCACGACGCGATGCCGTCGAGATCAACCATGTCACCGATCGGGACCCAGTTGGCACCGTCAAAACGGGTGATTTGAAGGTTGTGGACGGCGCGATAGTCAGTCGCCGAATTGCCGACCTTGATGCCATCAAGAAACAGCGGCGGTTGCTCGTCCTTCAGCGAGGTCGCGTGCCGGAGCAAATTCTCTCGCGTGAGCTCATTGCCACATCGCCTGAGGACCTGCTCGATCATATAGGCATTGTTGTAGCCAGGCGTTGCCGTGTTGTCGTCGATGCTGACTGACGGCATGTACTTCTTCATAAACTCCACATAGGCCTTGACGCGAGGCTTGTCCTGCTGGCGTGGGTCAGTGGCTATGACTTCCCACCACGCCGAGACTAGCCCCTTCGCATTGTCGAGCCCTGCTGGCGCCAACGTTCCTCCGATCGAGCTGCAGTTCGAATTGATGATGTGCAACGGCTTCCACCCAAGCGCGGCCACCTTGCGAATGCCCTGCGCCGCAAATTTTGAGTAGGTCAACTGCACAAAGACGTCGGCACCTGCTCCCTTGCAATCGGCGACCTGGTTGTCGATGGTCGGCTCGGTGATCTCGTGACTGATTTCCTTGATGACGGCGCCGGCCTTGCTACCAAGACCTTTTTTCAAGCCGCGGAGAAAGTCCTTGCCAAGATCGTCGTTCACATACTGGATCGCAATCTTTGCATCGGGCTTCTCGCTCACGATATGTGCGCCCAGCGCGGCTCCCTGCGCGACATAGATCGGATAGAACGGCACAATCCAGGGATATTCCTTGGGATCGTTGAAGCGTTCGGCCCCGGAGGTCAGGAACAGGTTCGGCACCTTCTTGGCGTTGAGATATTTCATGACGGCCGCATTTGCCGCCGTTCCCAGGAAGCCAGCGATCGCAAACACCTCCTCCGATTCCACGAGCTTTCGGGTCTGCTCGACGGCCTTCGGCGGCGAGAACGCGTTGTCGAGCGAGATCAGGTTGACTTTCCTCCCGTTGATACCGCCATTGTCGTTGATCATCTGAAAATAGGCCGTCTGCGCCTGCCCGTAGACGCCGTATCCGGACGCGGGGCCGCTGTAAGGTGCAGTGGTCCCAAGCTTGATTTCGGTATCCGTAACGCCGGGTCCATAGTTTCCGCTGCGCGCCCTTGACGTACTTCCAATTGCAAGCGCGCTCGCTCCCAACCCCGCAATGGCGGATCTTCGCGAAATCAACGTCATGTTCAATCCTCCCGATTATCGTTTGTTGGTGATTTGAAGTCTTGAAGTGGCTCTTGATAGCCTCCTGATCCCCGGCGACTATGTGAAGGTCACGCAAACTGGGCCGAAGCCGGAGATCTTCGCCTCGTAAACTTCGCCGGCCGACACCGGTGATACCGGACCAAGCGCGCCCGTCAGCACGACATCGCCACCTCGCAGGGGCTGGCCAGCGCGTGCCATCGCCCGGGCTAGCCAGAGCCCGGCACGCAAGGGATGGCCGAGGCAGGCCGCGCCGCAGCCGAGGGATGCGATCACACCGTTCCGTGTCATCGTCATGCCGCAGCCCTCGAGATCCAGGTCGGTCAATCGGCGCGGCGATGCGCCGAGCACGTACCGCGCGCTCGAGCCGTTGTCGGCAACGGTGTCAAGAATACTGATTCTCCAATCCCGTACCCGGCTGTCGACCACTTCGAGCGCAGCAACGGCGTAGGCCGTCGATCGCATCAATTCGCCGAGCGTGACGTCCTCGCCGGAAAGGTCGCGCTCCAGGACGAGTGCGATCTCCGCCTCGATGCGGGGCTGGATCAGCCGCGTAGTGTCGATCGCCTCCCCGGTCGGAACTTCCATGTCGGCGAACAGAGCGCCATAATCGGGTTGATCGACGCCGAGCTGCCGCTGCACCGCCTTCGAGGTGAGGCCGATCTTTCGGCCGACCAGCCGTCTGCCGGCAGACAGGCCACGGCGGGTCACCTCGGACTGCACGGCATAGGCAATCTCGATATTGCCAGTGCCGATCTCGGCCGCGATCGGGTCGATCGGACGCCGCGCCGATTCCGCTTCCTGCAGGCGCGTTGCTAGGTTATCAACGATCGCGTTCATGGCCGATCCAGGAAGTCGGCGACCAGCGCGTTGAACTCATCGGCCTTTTCCCACTGCGCCCAATGACCGCATTTGGGATAAACGTGGAGCTCGGCGTTCGGCATTGTCTTGAGCAGGATGAAGGCAGAGTCGAGCGGAACCACGCGATCGTCCCGTCCCCAAACGATCAGCGTCCGATGCTTCAGCCGGGCGAGATTTTCGCGCCAGATATCGAGCGGCGGGCGCTTGAAAATGTCGATAACGTCCTTGCGCATCGCGGCCTTCAACCGCTCCTCTAGCAGCGCATCGGTGATCGATTTCGAATCGAACACCAGAAGCTCGATGACGCCTTTCAGCTTCTGCATTGACGGTCCATCGCCACCATGGAACATTGCCATTCGGCGCAGCCCCTCGGTCGGCATCGGCGTAAAGATCGCCTGGCTGCCTCCGGTGCCCATCAGGACAAGGCGGTTGACCCGCTCCGGAGCCTCAAGCGCGACCATCAGCGAGGTCGCGCCGCCGAGCGAATTGCCGACGAAACTTGCCTTCTGAACGCCAATCGCATCCATGAAGTTGCGGACGAACTCACCCATGGCCGCGAAGATCGGTCCGTCCTGCAGCTTGCCTTCGGTCTCGCCAAAGCCGGGGAGATCGACGACGATGACCCGGCGGCTTGCTGCCAGCGGCTCGACATTCTTACGATAATTGCTGAGACCCGACGCACCCGGTCCGCCACCATGAATCAGTATCGTCGGCTCACCCTGCCCGACGTCATGATAGCGCGTGCGGGTCCCTCCGACGTCGATGAACTTGTCACTCAGATCCACGCTTCATCTCCTGTAATTGGCAATAGGTACTCAGACCGGCCGAACGCCGGTTTGAAGATAGTGGTCGCGCAGTTTCCGCTTGAAGATCTTGCCGCTCGCCTCCCGCGGCAGGGCATCGTGGAAAACAAACCGCTTGGGAACCTTGAAGCGTGCGAGGCGCTGCTCCAGGAAAGCCGTGACATCATCCGGTGCGGGCCAGCCGTCCGGCTCGGCTTCGATCGCCGCGATCAGGCTTTCGCCGAATTCAGCGTCGGGCACGCCAAACACTGCGCAGTCCCGCACTCCGGGGCAATTGACCAGCACGTTCTCGATCTCGGCCGGGTAGATGTTAACTCCGCCCGAAATCACCATGTCGCGCTTGCGATCGCAGATGTAGAGGAAGCCGTCGGCGTCGAGATAGCCGATATCCCCGCACGTCACGAGCCCTGCGCGATCGACCTGTGCGCGCTGCTCTGGGCGGCTGTGATAGGTAAAATCCGAATAGGCTTCAGTCCGCAGATAAATCTCGCCGACGCCGCCCGCAGCAACCTCGCCCCCCTCCTCGTCGTAGATTCTGAGCTTGGTCCCCGTCATAGGCCGGCCGACCGTGCCTGGATGGGCGAGCCATTCTGCCGTATTGCAGCCGACCGCGGCGCCGGTCTCCGTCGCGCCGTAGGTCTCGTGAATCACCGGCCCCCACCATTCGATCATTCCGCGCTTCACGTCGGGCGGACAGGCAGCACCGGTGTGCGTCACCCAGCGGATCGACGAGAGGTCGTAGGTGCTGCGAACGGCGTCGCTAAGCCGTAGAAGGCGGACGAACATGGTGGGCACCATTGTCAGATGCGTAATCCGATGTTCGGCAATGACACGCAGCAGATCTTCGGGATCGAAGCTCTGTTGCAATACCGTGAGGTCGGCGTGCTGGAAGGCCTGTCGCGCGAATGCACCGGGCGACGCGTGGTAGAGAGGACCACAGACGAAAGCCCGCATGCCGGCTTCGATGCCGTAAATCTCACGAAGCAGCGTCGCGTTCTTCTTGATCTGCTCCGGTGTCATCGGCGCACGCCGTACACCTTTCGGATGTCCCGTCGTGCCGGACGTATAGATCATCGTGCCCCACGGCGCGCGAGCCGGCTGCACCCAAGGCGCAGCCTTATTGCGAAATGCCTGCCAATTCTGATTGTTTGATGCCGATGGCGCCGACGGCGCGACAGAAGCGGCGGGGTCGTCGATGACAAAGGTCGGCAATGCCGCAGGAACGGCTTGGGCGACCGCCCCGATCAGATCGCGGTGTCCGATCAGGGCCCGTGGCGTGCAGTCCGCCAGGATGTAGGCTATTTCGTCGGCTTTGCTATGCCAGTTCAAGGGGACGACATAGGCGCCGAGCAGCGCGGCAGCGTGCAGGACCTCGAAATAGCAGGGATCGTTGCGGATCAGGAGCGCGATCGCATCGCCTTCGCGGACGCCGACTGCCTCAAGCGCGGTGGCGGCACGGCTGCCGCGGTCGAGCAGATCCTGGCGGGCAACATAGCGATTTCCGATCAGGATCGTCTTGTCGGCCATCGTACTCACTCCAAACACACTGTCACCTCGGCACGCGCTGGCGGTAGCAAGACGCTGTCGAGCAGGGCGAACTCATCCTCCGTGAGCTCAAGCGGAACTGAAAAAGTCAACGCATCCATGTGGCCGCTGAGAATTGTCGGGTAGTGCCATTCCGCTCTCGCGATCGTCCGGCCGCGACCTCGGAATTCGAACACCATCGGTTCGTGTGTGCTTGCGCCACGTCCAGCCTGATAGCCGTCTCCGATGGCGTAGACTTCGCACGCGAAGCTTCCCGGTTCACGGCGCTGCACTGCGACCTCGATGTCGAGCAGGCCGAATGCCGGGTCGGCCGCCGCGCCAGTCTGATAGAAGTAGACGAAGGGGATACGGCCGTATTTGCTTGCGCCCCGCGCCGCGTCAGATGGCACCTGGGCATCGCTACGGCCCGGAGTTCTCGGCGGAATTGGACCCAGCAGGCACATCTGCGGCAGTGAACGACAGTCAGCCATGGGCTGGCCCCGCCTCGCTCGTCCCTGGCGCTTCCGTGGCTCGGAGCACTGCCACGTCATAATGCCGGCCGAGGAAACCGAAGGAATTCTCGGCAAGCACGGCATCGCTGCCGAGCGCCCGCGTGGCGAACGTGCCGGGCTGCTTCTGCCGTATCGTATAGGGATAGTCGGATCCCACGACGATCCGACTCTCGCCTACCGCGTTGCCGAGAAACGACAGCGACGCCGGATCGTAGAGAAGCGTGTCATACCAGAATTGCCTGGCCAGTTCGGAAGGTGTCCGCGTCATCTTGCCTTTTGCGCCCAGCAACCAGCCAAAATCCATTCGCGGCAAAATCCATGTCAGCGCTCCACCGCCATGGCTGAGCAGGATCCGGAGCCGTGGAAACCTTTCCGGAACGCCGGCGGCCAGCAGTGATACCGAGGCAAGCGCCGTCTCGAGCGGAAACACGGCTGTGGCAGCGAATTCCGGGCTGCTGCCCACGCGCTCCATGCCGCTCGGGTGCAGCGGATGCACGAAAATGCCGAGATCGAGCGACTGGGCAGCCTCGTAGACCGGAAACAGGCTTTCGCTACCGAGTGCCACGCCGTTGATGTGCGTTCCGATCTCGATCCCCGCGAAGCCGAGCGCCTTGATTTTCTCCAGCTGCTGGACGGCGCGCGGCACATCCTGCATGCACACCATGCCTATGCCCGCAAAATTGCGCGGCGACTGCGCAATCATGCCCGCGATCTGATCGTTCATGGCTGCCGCAAGATACTCGGCGTCGTCAGGCGGTAGCCAATGCGACAGCAGCTCCGGCATCGGCGAGAGCACCTGCATGTCGGTGCCATCTTCGATCATGTCAGCAAGCCGCCGCTGCACATCCCACGATCTGGTATCAATCCTTCGAAAGACTTTCCCGGCAATCATCACCGACGCCTGATCGCCGGTAGAATGCTCGATGCTCGGCCAGCGTGGATCCCGCTTTGGGTCCGCGGCGAGCCGCGCAGGCACAACATGCGTGTGAATATCGATCACGGCGCCCAACACGCTCTCCCTGTTGCCCGCTTGCGAGCTTGTTGTCGCGATCCCTGCCCGCGCCATCCGGCTGGTGGCAGAATTCACTTTACAAACAGGAATGATTGTTTTTATCTTCACTGTCAAGACGCCAAAGCAGCGGCAGCGAAAATGCCGCAAGCCGAGAAGCGGCTAAGGGAGCGAACAACGTTGGATTCGCAGCAAGCGCGCATCGTGATCGTGGGAGCCGGACAGGCCGGTGCCCGGGCCGCCGAGGCATTGCGTGCAGCCGGACATCGCGGCCCGATCAGCCTGATCGGCGAAGAAGAGCATCTTCCCTACGAGCGCCCGCAACTGTCGAAGGCCATGCTGATCGACCGCGAAGCCGTTCCGGCCCTGATCCGGCAGGCTCGGGAGTGGCGTGATCTCGACATAGCCCTGCTCACCTCGTCGCGCGTGGTGGCCGCCGATGCACAGCGGCGCGCTGTCGTCCTTGCAAACGGGCAAGAGCTTTCGTTCGACCGACTGCTGCTCGCGACCGGGACGCGGGTGCGGCGACTGCCCGAACTCGACAATGGCCCCCTTCCCGTCCGCTATCTCCGTGGCATCGGCGATGCGCTCGCTCTGCGCCGGGAATTGCAGCCGGGACGGCGAGTGGCGCTTGTCGGCGGCGGGGTCGTCGGCCTCGAGGTCGCCTCCGCCGCAACTGGGCGGGGTTGCCAGGTCACGATCATCGAGAGAGCCGAGGGCCTGTTGCCTCAGATTGGCTCCCCCTCGCTCGGCCGATTTCTTCGCCACCTCCATTCGTCGAAGGGTGCGGAGATTATCTGCGGCGCCGTGGTAGTGCGAACCACGTCTTACGGACTGGAGCTCGGCGACGGCCGAACCATTCCCGTCGATATCGCCCTGGTGGGAGTCGGCGTCGAACCGGTCACCGAGCTTGCGGCCCAATTGGGCCTCGAGTCCCAGCACGGGATTCGCGTCGCGCCGACCGGCGCCACCGCCGCCGATGGAATCTTTGCCGCAGGCGACGTCGCTGAGCAATGGAGCCGAAACCATGAACGCTGGATGCGCGTCGAGAACTGGGCAAACGCCCAGAACCAGGCGATCGCCACCGCCAGGTGCATGGCTGGAATAGAGACCGCCTATGACGCACCGCCCTGGTTCTGGTCCGACCAGTACGACGCCAACATCCAGGTTGTCGGCAATCCAGCCGGCGGACACGAGATAGTCAGGGGCGACGTTGACGCCGGGCGCTTCACGACGATCAGCGTCCGCGATGACGAGATCATCGGCGGCACCACCGTCAATGCCGCGCGAGACATGGCGGTACTGCGCCGTCTCGTCGCCGCACGAAAGCCGGTTCGAAAAAACGAACTTGAGAATCCCGCCTTTCAGCTGAAGCGCTTACTCGCCGCCTAGGGAAGAGGACACCGCAATGAACGCAGAACACCCGCAGCCCGCGCTGCTCGTCGATCCGGTCCATCGCATTTTCAAGGTGGCGCGACGCAACTTCGTCGATCCCGAGATCTTCAAGGCCGAGAAGGAAAAGATATTCGACCGCTCGTGGCTATACCTCGGGCATTCGTCCGAGCTTCCCAAGCCCGGCGACTTCGTTACCCGCAAGGTGGCCGGCCGGGGCATCCTGTTCACCCGGGACAGCAAGGGAGAGCTGCGTGCGCTGCTCAATACCTGCCCGCATCGCGGCGCTCAGGTTTGCCGCGAGCGCAAGGGCAATGCCAAGTCATTCCAGTGCTTCTATCACGGCTGGGTGTTCGGCGCGGACGGCAAGCTCCGTAGCCAGCCGGGCGAGGCCTCCTACCCCGAGGGTTTCAAGGGCCGCGACACCTCGAACATGCAACCGGTGCCGCGGTTCGAGACCTACCGCGGTTTCAACTTCGTCTCATTCGATAGCGACATTATTCCGCTCGTCGACTACCTCGCCGGCGCGAAGGAATACCTCGACGTGATCTGCGATCAGACCGACGCCGGAATGTCGATTGTCGCGGGCAGCCAGGAATATTCGATCCGGGCCAACTGGAAGCTGCTCACCGAAAACAGCATCGACGGCTATCATGCCGCGACAACCCACGCGACGTACTTTGACATCCTTATGAGCTCGACCGATAATCTTGCCACCGGAATGGGCGGCGGCGGCTATGGCTACGATCTCGGCAATGGCCACGCGGTGCTTGAATATGGTGCGCCGTGGGGACGGCCGGTCGCACAATGGATCCCCGGCTGGGGAGAAGCCGGCAAGTCCGAGATCGATCGGATCTACGCCGATCTCGTCCAGCGTCACGGCGAGGCGCGTGCCGAGCGGATCGCGCGCAAGAACCGCAACCTTTTCATTTTCCCAAATCTCGTCGTGAATGACATCATGGCATTGACCGTGCGCACCTATTACCCAATGGCCCCCGACTACATGGTCATCAATGCATGGGCGTTAGCGCCAAACGACGAATCCGCGTGGGCGCGAAAGTATCGGCTCAATAACTTTCTCGAGTTCCTTGGCCCCGGCGGCTTTGCCACGCCCGACGACGCCGAGGCGCTGGAGCATTGCCAACGTGGCTTCGAGAACTCCAAGGAAGCTCTTTGGAACGACATCTCGAAGGGAATGGGCAAGGACAAGGCCCATCACGACGACGAGCTACAGATGCGTGCGTTCTGGACGCAGTGGAACAAGCAGATGTTCCCCGCACCGGCATCCGGCATCAAGAGTGTCGCGGCCTGAGGAGAACGAAATGCAATCCGTAAGCCGCACCGAAGTAGAAGATTTTCTGTTCAACGAGGCCGAGCTGCTCGATCAATGGCGATTGCCGGAATGGCTGACACTCTTCACCGAGGACGCCAGGTACGAAGTGCCCTGCACCGACCTGCCGGCGGATGCATCGTCGGACAGCAGTCTGTTCTACATCGCCGACGACCGCATGCGGCTTGGCGAGCGGGTCAAACGGCTGATGAAGCGTACCGCGCATGCGGAGTTTCCGCATTCGAAGACCAGCCGGATCGTCGGCAACGTCCGCATTCAGTCGCGACATGAGGATGAGCTCGACGTCAGCGCCGTGTTCCAGACGCTACGGACCAAGGACGGCGTCACCGATCTCTACTTCGGGACGAACAAATATCGCCTTGCGCTGCAAGGGGAAGGCTTTCGCATCCGGGAAAAGCGCTGCCTGCTCGGCGGCGAAGGCCTGCGGCCGAGCGGCCGCATCAGTATCGTTCTTTGACAGGTCAGATTAGATGAATTCCCGCTTCAAAGGACAGACGGTCGTGATCACCGGTGCTGCCAGCGGCATCGGTGTCGTCATCGCTCGCCATTTTGCCGATGCCGGCGCCAACCTCGTGCTCTCGGATATTGACGAGAAGCGCCTTGGGACAGTCGCCGACGACATCTCCAGGAGCGATGTCCAGCGACCGGTCGTAAGAGCCGGCGACCTTTCGCGGGAGGACGTCGCAAGCGGCGTCATCAAGGCTGCCGTCGAGACATTTGGAACTCTCGACGTGCTCGTGAACAACGCCGGCGGGGGGATTATCAAGCCGTTCCTCGATCACACGCCGGCCACGTTGCGGACCACGATCGATCGCAATCTCTGGACAACGCTGTGGTGCACCTGGCACGCCGTCCCGATCATGAAGGCCAAGGGTTACGGCCGCATCGTCAACATCGGAGCGGACTCGGTCCGCAACGGGCTTTGGGATCACGCCGCCTACAATGCCGCGAAGGGTGGCGTGCACGCGATGGCGACCGGCCTCGCGCGTGAATTTGCCAAGGACGGCATCACTGTGAATGTCGTGGCCCCCTGCATCGTCGACACCCCCCAGGTGCGGCAAGTTACACTCAAGGCGCCAAAGGCACTGCAACGCTTCATCGACGTGGTGCCGATGGGACGCGCGGCCGAGATGGACGAAGTGGCATCGATGGTATGCTATCTGGCTTCGAAGGAGGCATCGTTCGTGACTGGACAGGTTATCAGCGTCAATGGCGGAAGTACGATGCTATGACGATCACGACCAGCGGCATTCTCATCGGCAGGGTTGAGGACTTTCCTGAGGGGGAGATTCGTCCCGCGGCGATGCCGGACGGTACCAATCTCGCCATCTACAACGTCGGCGGAGCGATCTACGCCACTGCAGACCTGTGCACCCATGGCGAGGCCTCGCTATCCGACGAAGGCATCCTGACGGGAAACATCGTCGAATGTCCCTGGCATTTTGGTACATTCGATGTCACCAGCGGTGAGCCGACCGGCATGCCGTGTACGGTTCCTTTGAAGACCTTCACGGTCAAGGTGATTGAAGACGGCGTCTATGTCCAACTCTGAAGACTCCAAGCTGACCTCTCGCCGGGGCCCCCAGGCACCCAGGGCACCTGCACCCCGGCAAAAGCTGAGATCGCGCCGGGACAGCACGGCCGAGCCGAAATACTCGCCTCGGCGAACCCAGGCAGAGCGCAGCGAGACTACGCGTAAGCAACTGATGGAAGCCGCCGTCAAGCTTATTCGCCGGAACGGCCTCGGCGGCCTGCGCACCATCGAAGTTGCCGACCTCGCCGGCGTTTCGCGCGGTGCACTAATGCATCACTTTCCCAGCAAGCACGAGCTCGTGGTGGCTGTGCTGGCCTATGTCAACGAGGTCACGTTCACCCAGAGCATGCGCCGTGCGCAATCGGCGCGGCACGACGGCGGCGATCCGATCGACGGCATCATCAAGGACGCTCAGGACTTCTTCTTCGGTGACTATTTCTTCATCGAGCTCGCTGTCGCAATGAGCGATGACAGTACCCGGCAGCTGAGGCGCGAGACGCACCAGTTTGCCCGGCAGACGCGCTTCTCGATCGAGGCAACCTGGCTCGATACGCTGATATCGTCGGGAATTCCGGAGCAGCTCGCGAAGGATGTACTTGCCTTGACCCTGAGCGTGGTTCGCGGCTTCTCGGTCAGGATGCTGATCGAGAAGGATCCGGATCGCTTTTCGCGCCTTCTTGGTGTCTGGCGCACGATCGTCCGGCAGTACATCGAGGATGCGATGCCCACGCAGTCGAGAAAGCGGACATGACGGGACGGGTTTCGGCAGAAGGAACGCCGCACGATTCACTGATCGGGCTCTGCTACGTCAGATTGGCCGTCCGCGAGCCGCAGCCGGCGGCAGCATTCGCCGCCGACATCCTGGGGCTGCAGCCGGTGCCCGACAAACAGGCCCTGCTGTTCCGATCGGACGACCGCTATCACACGTTGTCGCTTGTGCCGGCGACGGCATCATCCTCGGTCGGCATCGAGGTTTCCGGTCAGGCTGCTCTCGATCGCGTGGAGCAAGCACTTCAGAAGAGCGGCTTCACGGCGCGCCGGGCAGACCCCGACGAGTGCAGGCAGCGCTTCGTGCGCGATGCACTCATCGTGCGGGATGCCAGCGGCAACGAGATCGACCTGGTGCTACGGCCGGCGCAAAGCGGCCGCCGCTATTTTCCCAGCCGAGACGCCGGCATTACCGGACTGCAGGGCGTGGGACTGCGCAGTCTCACATTGAAGGACGACCAGCAATTCTGGAGTTCCATTCTTGGCGCCCGGATCAGCGATTGGGCCGGCGACGTGACCTACCTCAGGCTCGACCGGAAGCACCACCGCCTTGCCCTCTACCCGTCTGATCGAGCCGGCATTCTCTATGTCAGCTATGGCGTCGAAAGCCTGGATGCGATCATGCAGGGCCACTATTTCGTGCAGGAACGCCAGATCAAGATCCTGCACGGTCCCGGACGCGAGCCCGCATCCGGACAGATCTTTCTGAGATTTGAAGGGCCAGAGGGGTATGTGTTTTCCTACACCCACGGCCTCAAGGACGTCGATCCCGATCACCACCCACGGCAGTTCTCCGCGCACCCCTCCTCGCTTTGCGAATGGGGCAGTCCATGCCAGGGCATCCCCGAAATACAGCTGGCTAGCGATTGACGTACGCTGAGATATGGAGGCGCAACATGATTGAATTGCGGGATCTCGCTTATGTACGGCTGGGCGCTTCCAACCTCGAGGACGCGCAAAGTTTCGCAACCAGGAGCCTCGGCCTGCAGGTTGGCGAGCAGGCGAAGGCAGCGCTCTATCTGCGGTCCGACGACCGGGCCCACACGCTCTGCTATTTCGAGGGCGATCCGCAGGACCAGACGGTGGCTTTCGAAGTCACCGATGAAGACAAGCTCAACGCTGCCGGCGCGGTCCTCGATTCGTTGGGACATGCCGTCCGCGCCGGTACGCCGGATGAGTGCGCGCTCCGCAAGGTCAGGGCCTTCATCGGTTTCAAGGATCCGACCGGAAATCAGATCGAGCTGGTGGTGCGCCCCGAGCGCAGCGGCAAGCGATATTTCGCCACCCGCGATGCGGGAATTACCGGATTCAGTCATGTAGGACTATTTACGACTGATCCCGTGCGGGACGAACTGTTCTGGACCCAAGTGTGTAACGCGCGGGTCAGCGACCGCATCGGCGACATCGCGCTGATGCGGGTTAACGCGATCCATCACACTGTCGCGCTCGCCCCCGGTCGGGGGCCGGGTGTCCACCACATCAACCATCAGGTCGAAAGCAACGACGATGTGCTGAGGTCATATTATCATCTGTCTGGCCAGCGCGTTCCGATCGTCTTTGGTCCGGGCCGCCACCCGACCTCGGGCGCGCGGTTTCTGTATTTCCAGGGCCCAGACGGGATGGTGTTCGAATATTCAGTCGGCGTTGATGAGATCGAGGACGAAGCGACGCACCGCCCTCGACAGTTCGGCTTCGAACCCTCAAGCCTTTGTATGTGGGGCGCAAAATCGGGTCGCGCGCGCTAACAATTCCTTGCTCGCGTTGCTGCGCGTTCAGCCCGGCAGTCCCGCTATAATGCTCGCGCGAAATTGGCGAAGGACTCATCCGCGAGCTTCTTGCGGCCCCATTGATCAGTCGTTGCTCCAACCGCGGCCGATCTTCGCGCCAACGTGGTAGCTCAAGAGCGAGCCTTCCTCGCGCTCGACGGGATCAACCTTGGCCGGTGAAGCTCGGCGGATATGGGACACAGCATTTCTGGCGGTTGAGACCCCGCGATACTCGATCACCTTTCGGACCATGCTCGGACTGCCGAGGCGCCAAATGGGCGACGGGAAACAAGCTTCGAAGCGTCGAACGGTTGGCCAGCGTGCATTCGCGGCCAACAGGATGCTGCGGCAAACGGCCGGGCAGTCCTTGCTTCGCACAAGCGCAAGATGGCTCGGAGCCATCCGCATCGGCGATCAATATTAGCTGCTGCCTGCGGCGTACGCCGATTCCGCGCAGATTCTACAGCTGGGATTTTGAGCTTAAAGTCTTCAGGACGGCCAGGCACTCGGATGTCATGCTTTTCATGATATCGCGAACGGGCCGTTCAGCCTTGATGCTGCCGACAATTTGCCCCGACATGTAACCCATGTAGTCGACCGCGTTGGCCAGTTCGAGCCGCTTGAGCGCAGGTGCCACAAGCAGCTTTTGCGCTGCAAGCGGCAGCGGCTCTGGTGCGTCAGGAGCATCCCACGCGTCTGTCCACTTGCTGCGCAAGCCGCGCAGCGGCTTCCCGGTGTCGTATTTGCGCTGGATGGCGTCTTGGGAGCGCGCCGCTACGAACCTCTTACGCATGTCGGGAGACAGCTCACTCTCGGAAGCGCCGAGCCAGATCGTCCCGCACCACACGCCCTCGGCTCCCAGCGCAAACGCGGCTGCGACATGCCGGCCGCTACCGACTCCCCCCGCGGCCAGCACCGGAATCGGCGCGACCGCTTCGACCACTTCCGGCCAAAGTACCATTGAGGAGATCGTACCGGTGTGTCCTCCTGCTTCGCTTCCCTGCGCTACGATCAGATCAACGCCAGCCCGCACATGCTTGAGCGCATGTTCGGCGCTGCCGGCCATCGCACCGACTTTGATGCCGCGGCTGTGCAGCCTATCGACGACATAGGCCGGCGGCGCGCCCATAGCGCTCAGCACGAACTTCGCCTGCGGATGCCGGACCACGATCTCCAGGACCTCGAGAACACCCTCTTCGGTGTGCCCGTGGCCCGGCGGCTTCTCGCGTAGCATCTCCGCCTCGACTTCCGGCGGCAATGGCGGGATTCCTGCGTTGTTCAACAGCTTTTCGACGAACTCGATGTGCTCCTTTGGCAGCGCCTTAAGCCGTTCCGACATTGGTGTGACCTGCCCGACCTTGTTAGCGAACAGAACATCAATGCAATAAGGGCGTCCGCCAGTCTTCTCATCCATGTCGGTGAGGATGCGTTCGAGCTCGTCCGGCTGATAGTAGCTGGCCGCCAGCGCGCCCATTCCTCCAGCATTGGTCACCTCGATCGCGACCTCAGGTTTGTGCGTAAAGCCGAAGATTGGGACCTCGATCCCGAACATTTCAGTAATACGGTTGCGCATCGGCACTCCAGTCTACGCGTTGCAGGTTCGGTTCAAGCCTGACCGAACTTCGGCTTGCGCTTCTCTTTGAACGAAATCGTCGCCTCCTTGTGGTCGGCGGTCTCGAACGTGACCTGCTCAAGCGCCATCGACGCCTCGAGCAGCAGGTTCACCCGATCCTTGACGATCTGGTTGATCGACAGTTTGGTCCAGCGGATCGCCCAGGTCGGCCCGTTGGCAAGCTCGACGGCGATCTCGCGGGCCATGGCCAATACCTCGGTGCGCGGCGCGACATGGTTGACCAGCCCGACCCGTTCCGCTTCCCTGCCCTTCAGGAGCGTGCCACGGATCAGGAATTCCTTGGCTTTGTTGATACCGACCAGCAGCGGCCAGATCACGGTGCCACCGTCGCCGGCGACCAGGCCGACACGCGAGACGTGGGTGTCGCCGATCCGCGCATCCTCCGCCATCACGGTGATGTCACAGAGCAGCGCGTGGGTCGCCGCAAGCCCGATGGCATCGCCGTTGATCGCCGCGATGATCGGCTTGTCGAGCTCGAGCTGGCGGGTAACGCCGCGCCGGCTGATCATGGGGTCATGCACTTCGCCTTCCTCAAGCACGTCGCCGCCAGGTCGCTGCGACATCGCCTTCACGTCGCCGCCGACGCTGAAGAAGTCGCCGGCGCCTGTCAGTATCACGACATTGACGGCATGATCGTCGGCGAGGTCGTCCCAGATCGTCCGCAGCTCGCGGATCAGTCTTTGGTTGATGGCATTGCGCGCTTGCGGCCGATTCAACGTCACGGTCGCGATCTTGTCGGCAACCTCTACCTTCAGGCATTCATATTTGGCGTACTGGTTCATCGTCGACTCCAATCAGGATGGTTGTTCTCTGATCTCTCGCGCGGCCGGGTCTGGTCCCGTCGTTCTGGTTACAAAGCCCGCGCAATCAATTCCTTCATGACCTCGTTGGAGCCGCCCCAAATCTTCTGGATACGACCGTCGCACCACATCCTCGCGACAGGATATTCCAGCATGTAGCCGTAACCTCCGTGCAGCTGCACGCATTGGTCTATGATCTCGCACTGTTTCTCGGTCGCCCACCATTTCGCCATCGCCGCGGTTTCCGCGTCGAGTGTTCCGGCGATCAACCGTTCGATGCAGGATTCGAGAAATGTACGCGTAACGGAAGCGGCAGTCTTGGCTTCGGCGAGCACCATCCGCGTGTTCTGGAATTCGATCAGACGCTTGCCGAATACCTTCCGCTCTTTGACATAGGTGACGGTTTCGGACAGCGCAGCTTCGCTCAAGGCAAGCGCCTGCATGGCGATATTGATGCGCTCCTTGGCGAGTTGCTCCATCAGCTGATAGAATCCGCGGCCCTCAACGCCTCCAAGCAAATTGCCGACCGGCACGCGCGCATCATCGAAGAACAGCTCGGCCGTGTCCTGTGCCTTGAGGCCGACCTTGTCGAGCCGGCGTCCGCGCTGGAATCCGGCCGTGTTCGCGGTTTCGATGACCAGTAGGCTGAAGCCGCGAACGCCGTTGTCGTCAGCGGCATCGGTCTTGACGGCGAGGCAGATCAGATCCGCGGTGTGGCCGTGCGTGATAAAGGTCTTCTGCCCGTTGACGACATACGCGTCGCCGTCCCGACGCGCATGGGTCCTGATGGCCCTGACGTCGGATCCGGCGCCCGGCTCACTCATCGCGAGCGCCGCCACAAGGTCGCCGCTGGCCATGCGCGGCAACCAGCGGCGCTTTTGTTCCTCGGTGCCGTACTGAGTCAAATAAGGCGCCAGGATCACATTCTGCAGCGGTATGCTGAAATCGGGGAATGCGATCCGCGCCAGCTCCTCGATGATGACGGCCTCGTGCCAGAAATCGCCGCCGCCACCGCCATATGCCTCCGGAGAGCTGGCGCAAAGCAGGCCGAGCGCGCCTGCCCTGCGCCACAGATCGCGGTCGATGTATCCCCTCGCACGCCACGCATCCGCGTTCGGTGCGACTTCCTCTGCAAGGAAGCGACGAACAGTCTCACGGAAGAGATCAAGTTCGGCGGGATCACGCGTCGCGGTCATGCGCTGATCCGGGGTCATTGACTTGCCAGCGGGCAACCGCCCTGATCGAGCGGCCGCACCGCTTTGTCTGCGGGGATCACGGCGATTTGCTTATAATAGTCCCAGGCGGCCTTGGATTCCTTCGGCGACTTCACCTCGAAGAGGTAGAGATCGCGGAGTACGCGGCCATCGGCCCGCAGCTTGGCATTGTGCGACATGAAGTCGTTGATGGGCATCTCCCGCATCTTGGCCATCACCTTATCGGGATCCTTGGAGCCGACGGCCTTGACTGCCTTCAGATAGTGATTGACGACGCTGTAGGCGCCGGCCTGCACTTGCGTCGGCATGGCATTCATCCGCTCATAGAACCGCTTGGCGAATGCGCGCGTCTCGTTGTTCTGGTCCCAGTAAAACGCTTCGGCAACGATGATGCCCTGGGAATCCTTCAGACCGACGCCGTGAATGGCGTCGATCGTGGCCATCAGCGCCGCGAGACGCTGGCCCCGTGATTTAAGGCCGAACTCCTCGCCCTGCTTGAGAACGGTGGCAAGATCGGCACCCGCCTCAACGACGCCGATCACTTTCGCTTTGGATGCTTGCGCCTGCAGCAGGAACGACGAGAAGTCCGTCGCGCCTGTCGGCGTACGCACCGAGCCGATCACCGTGCCTCCGCCGGCCTTGACCGCCGCGGACGCATCGCCTTCAAGGCTCGCGCCGAACACGGTGTCGTTGGTCAGGAAGAACCATGAATTCTCGCCGCGACTGACGAGACCAGTGGTCGGCCCATGCCCCAACGAATACGTGTCGTAAGTCCACTGCGCGACATAGGGCGAGCATTTCGTGCCGGTAAGCTCCGAACTAGCCGCCGCATTGAACAGCGCGAGCTTTTTCTTGCTCTTGGTCATGTCGGCGATAGCCAAGGCAAGGCCCGAGAACGGTACGTCGATGATCGCGTCCACATTCTCCTCGTCGTACCACTTCCTCGCGAGCGCAACGCCGACATCGACCTTCAGTTGGAAATCCGCCGAGACGATCTCGACCGGCTTGCCGAGCACCGGCCCGGCATCTTCGGCTGCGAGCTTTGCCGCCTCGACGCTGCCTCGCCCCCCGGCAGCGGAATAAACCGACGACTGGTCGCCGAGAACGCCGATCTTGACAGGCGTATCTTCGCTGGCCGGCGCGGCCACCGGCCCCACGACCAGCAGCGCGATGACCCCAATCCCGGTCCATCTCCAAAGCATGCTCACCTCCCCACCGTTGTTTGATTATTGGGCTTCCATCGCCATGATGGCATAATTTGTCGGACGTTCAACAAAATTATTATTGCCTTCTTCCGCCGCCCCCTTAGGATCGTTCTGGGAGCCAGAAGAAGCGGAACAAGGCGATCGATGCGACCTGCCGCCATGGAACGCGCAAGTCGGGCGTGCCCGATCGGTAGACAAAATCGCGGCTAGTCGCGGCCTGGGACCGGCCCAAGCGGCGGCTGGTCGAACTTGCCCGCAATGGCCTGGGAGAAGGACGACAGTGGCCGAGACGATCTTCGAAGCATTTCGCGCGAGTACAGCCGCAGCGCCGGACAACGCCTTCATCTGCGTGCCGGCCGGCACCTCCTACGCCCCCGATGGAATTGAGTGGACCTATCAAGATGTCATGCGGCGCGTGGCGGCTCTCACCGAATGCTACAGGCGCGCCGGATACGGGCTTGGACATCGCGTCGCCTTGCTCGTCGAGAACAGACCCGACTATTTTCTGCACTTGTTAGCGCTCAATGCGGTGGGAGCAAGCGTGGTACCGGTTAACCCCGATCACCGACACGCCGAACTGCTCTATCAGATGCAGCACAGCGGCGTGGTCCTTGCGGTCGCCCTTCCCCATCACGTTGAACGGCTGACTGCAGTTGCGGACGAATTGGCAGGTCAGTTCGTCGTCCTCACCGTGGACAGCTTGCCGGAACGGCTGCCCTCGCCGGCACGACCTGCGGCCACCGGCACGCTCGATCGAAAAACCGAGGCAGGGATTTTCTATACATCCGGCACGACTGGCCGCCCGAAAGGCTGCCTGACCACAAACGACTATTGGCTCTCCGCCGGCGAATGGTTCTTTACTCTTGCAAGAAGCGGCGGCCGCTTTTCGATCGCGGCTGGCCAAGATCGCCTATTCAACCCGATGCCGGTCTTCCACGTCCATGCTGGTGTGGTCGCCCTGATGCCGATGCTGCTGTCGCAGGGATGCGTAATCCGTCCCGAGTATTTTTCGGCGAAGCGTTGGTGGAACGAGGTATCAACCACCCGGGCGACCATCGTGCATTACATCGGAGCCGTACCACAGGCATTGGTCGCCCTGGACAGTTCGCCGGACGAACGTGCGCATGGCGTCCGATTTGGCTTTGGCGCAGGAATGGAGCCTGCCATTCACCGCGAATTCGAGGAACGCTTTGGCATCCCTCATCTCGAGGTCTGGGGCATGACTGAGGTTGGACGCTGGACGGCCAACGATCAGGATCCGCGGCCAATCGGCGTGCGGGCGATCGGGCGTGCGGTTGGTCCACTCGAGGCAAGGGTCGTCGGCGAACACAACAGCGACGTTGCGGCAGGAGCCGAAGGCGAGCTTGTCGTCCGGCTGGCCGGCGAAAATCCTCGCAAAGGCTTCTTTGCCGGCTATCTCGATGACGAGGCCGCAACCGAGGCCGGGTGGAGCGGAGGCTGGTGGCATTCGGGCGACATTGTTCGCCAGGACGAAGACGGGATCATCTATTTCGTCGATCGGCGCAAGAACATGATCCGGCGCTCTGGCGAAAACATTGCGGCCACCGAAGTGGAGACCGTACTTTGCCGGCACCCCGCGGTTGATCAGATTGCGATTCTGGCTGTCCCTGACGAGAAGGCGGGAGAAGAGATCTTTGCCTGCGTCGTCCCTGCCCCGAACCGTATGGCCGACTATCAGCTTGCGCACGACATCGCCAACTATTGCAAGGAGCAGCTCGCCTACTACAAGGCTCCCGGATGGATTCTGTTCCTCGATCGGATGCCAGTCACCGCTACTCAGAAGATCAACAAGGCGCAAATCTTCGCACCCGGCTTGGATCCCCGGACCCTCACCGGCGCAATTGACCTGCGCGGAATGAAGAAGCGCAGTTAGCTACAAGCTCCTCAGTTTGCCACTCTTCTTGGCGGAAAGAACGCGTCGAGAAGGTCGTGACAAGCCGCTTCTCCCTCCGCGGCGGATATCGTTCTTGGATCGGCAGCCCAGCCGGACCACAGACCTTCGGTAAGCTGAGTGAGCGTGATCGCAAGACGGTCGGGATTAACTTTGGCACCCCGCGCATTCGCGGCGCGCTGCATAAGGTTGGCCAAGCCACGGCGATACGGCCGGTTCAGCTTGTGATAAATCTCGGCAAGATCAGGAGACCAGCGCGACGTGCTGGCCAGAGCGACCCAGACCAGGACCCTTTCCGGCGTGAACACGGGCGCCCGAAAACTTGCGCTGACGATAGCGTGCAAGCGGTCAAGCGGATCTTGGCCGGCCGCCTCCGCCGCAGCTCTCGTCGCCAGTTCAAAATCCTTGGCCACTTCCCCTACCGCGTGAAGCAACAACGCGTCCTTCCCAGGAAAATAGTGCCCGATCAGACCGCGCGAAAAGCCGGCCGCCTCGCAAATGGTCGCGACTGTCACGTCCTTGTAGCCGCGCTCCGCGATCGCCTTCATGACTGCGATCACGAACTCATGTCGCTTTGCTTCCTGATCGGACGATCCCACCGGGCGTCCCCGCGCCCGTTTTTCCGCTTTCTGCAAGCAACGATCTCCTCTTCCCGGCTCACCGGGCACACTAAATCATCGAATTTCTTTGAATGTCCATTCAATTTCGCACCCGCGCCCATGTGAGAGCTTTTGCGCTGAAGCAAGGTGCCGGATCGCAAAAACCACGTTGGTTTTTCCCGTTAAGCTTCAGGAACGATGCAAACCATTTTCCGGTATTTGGCTAGCATTGCCTGCATTCGCAGGAGAGTGGAGCCCGGCACTTCAGCTCTCTCTGCCAGGCCAGTACTTCGCTTTGGTTGCAATCCAGCGCTCCGCGTCGGCTTCCGTATCAAAATCTCCGATGTGAGAATCCGGCCCATTGCCGGTCTTGACCGCTACAAACCAGCGACCGTCTTTTGTCTTCTCCGGCTGAAAATGAGGCGTCTTGGTCGTCATGCCACTCAGTATGCGATGTTGATGTCCAACATTCCACACGCCGCGACTGCGACGGAGGCTTAGCCCATTTGGGGCATGACAATAACGTATAAGGTCCATCAAGGACGCGGAGAGCGTCGCCGGAAACGAAGAGCCCGTATTCGCACGGATACAACGAGCGTGTTCTGAGGCCCATGATCGAACCCTCGGCGGATAGCGCATGGGACGTTCGCTATGCCAACACTGTCCAGGCAAGAGACGGAAGCGCTCGCATGCAAATGTGACGTTTGCGGTCGCCATATGGCCCTGTTGGCCGAACTACCCTCCGTTGGTAAGTACGAAGCGGTCCATGTGTTTCGTTGCTATGGCTGCAATTCAGCGAAGTCGGAGCAAGAGGCCCGGCGCTGATTGGGTATCTTTCGCGACGGCCTCATGCGAGGCATCTCGCAGGGAGATCTCGGCAAAAATCAATCACGGGCGCAGCAACGTTCGGTCCTGATCACTACTAGTTGGCCCGCTCTCCCGGCGCGATTCCTGGTGGTTTATCTCCCTGCGATTGGCGCAATCTCCGATCGTGCCTGAGACGCCAGTCGAATAGCGTCAGCCCGAAACTGTGGTGAGATCAAGCACCCACCGTGCGACGCAATATAATCCCTACTGCAGCCCCGCCCTCGTCGAGGCGACCAATCGCTTCGCCAGATTGCGATGATGATAACCATGCTGCCGGACGTCGTCGCGAATACCGTGGCTGACAGATCGAACGACACGCTTCTGTTTGCGCCACCTTCCGGCGATTGCCGAAGGGATAGAGCCACCCCGAATAACAACCAGAAGCTCGTTGCTCCTGTTCAAATAAACATCGTACATAACATTCCCCGCTTACTTGCCGTAAAGTCCAATCAACGCCTGGTTGCGAAGCAGCAGACCCTGCCCAGCGCGTTACGCTGGACGGTCTTCCGGAATCCCCTGCAAGGCCTGTCGAGCAACGCGCCCAAGAGCCCCAAGCGTCTTTTTCCCCTGCTGGGCGGCCCGCACCAGCTTTCGCGCGATGAACTTCCTGGTTTCGTGATCGCCACCGCCGTTCGGGAGATCGCGGCAGACTTCATCCAGAACAACGTCGAGGTTAGCGGTCGTCCGCTCGTCAAACTGCTTCATGAAAAGGCTCGCAACGAAATGAAGACAAACACTCCGGGCGAAGGCCAAAACGTCCAAGCCTGGGCGATATCGCCGAAGTCCAATAGCGAGTTGGTAACATGAGGCTCACGACGTCCGACCGGCCAGTTCGGAACCGGACTTTTCCCCGTTTTCCCCGCCATTCCCGCGCGCGACGGCCTCGAGTACTGTCTCCGAATGAATTCGCCAGACCAGGCGCGGGACAGCGGCGAGGCCCGACCGCGCAAGATCATTCATATCGACATGGACGCGTTCTACGCGTCGGTGGAGCAACGGGACAATCCCGACTTGCGCGGCAAGCCACTGGCCGTCGGTGGCTCCGCAGAACGCGGCGTCGTGGCCGCAGCGAGCTATGAGGCCCGCAAGTTCGGGGTCCGCTCAGCAATGCCGTCGGTCACCGCAAAGCGTCAGTGTCCGGAGCTGGTTTTCGTCAAGCCGCGCTTCGAGGTCTACAAGGCCGTCAGCCGGCAGATCCGGGACATCTTCGCCGAGCACACGGAAATCATCGAGCCGCTGTCGCTGGACGAGGCATATCTCGACGTCACCGAGAACATTCAGAAGATCGCGCTCGCAACCGAGATCGCTACCGCTATCAGGGCCAAAATCCTCGCCGAAACCGGCCTCACGGCCTCTGCCGGAATCTCCTACAACAAGTTCCTGGCGAAGCTCGCGTCCGACCATCGTAAGCCCAACGGCCAGTTCGTCATCACACCCAGGATGGGGCCTGCCTTCGTGGAGAATCTCCCCGTTGGCCGATTCCACGGCATCGGCCCGGCGACGACAGCCAAGTTCAACGGCCTCGGCATCTTCACCGGGCTCGACATCCGCAACCAGACGCTCGAGTTCATGAACGCGAATTTCGGCAAATCGGGCGCCTACTACTACTGGATCTCGCGCGGCGTCGACGAGCGTCCGGTTCGAGCGAACCGGATACGAAAGTCCATCGGCGCAGAGAATACATTCTCGAACGATTTGACAGCGTTCGACGCCCTGGCGGTCGAGCTCCGGCCGCTCATCGACAAAGTCTGGCGGCATTGCGAGAGCACCGGCAGCCGAGGGCGCACGGTGACGTTAAAGGTCAAGTTCTTCGATTTCGAGATCATTACCCGCAGCAGATCGGTGTCTAGCCCGGTATCTAACCGCGCTGACCTCGAGCGTCTGGCTATCGACCTGTTAGGGCACGAGATGCCCTTGCCAAAATCCGTACGCTTGCTGGGCGTGTCGCTGTCAGCGCTCCATGACCAAGACCGAGCGGAACCTCAACTCGATCTCCCGATTTAGCACTCTCGATAGACGCACCTCTAATTTCAGATCGCGCCTGCTGCGCAAGCCGGCCCCGGATGACCTGACCGAGCGAAAACCGCCCTTCGGGCGAAATTTCATGGGTAGCATTCACGCAGAACTCGCCGGCCCCTTCCGCGCTCAGTCCATCGAACGACCGCCGCTTCCCATTGAATCATCTTAAGCGCTTTCCATGCATTTCTCGCTAGACAGTGGGCAGAATTGGTCCAATTCTGCTGGGACAAGGAGACGGCATCATCGGCAACTCAGATCGACTAATGGACATGAAAGCGCAAAAGCTCGCTGCCCTTGGCTTTCTGACGGTTTTCAACGCCCCAGCGGCAGCATCTGCCCTCACCTTGGAAAATATCAAGGCAAGGCTTGAAGCAGCTGGCTATTCGCAAATCCGCGAAGTGCCATCTGGCAAGATCAAGACGTTCAAGGCCACACGGGACGGGAAGGAACGGTCCATTCTCGTCGACAGCACCGGCCATATCCAGGAATTGCGATAGAGTCCTTGAGGCCCGAACCGCAATGGGGATCACCCGCGCAGCTGCAACGAGATCTCGGTGCTCGTGAACGTCCTCTCGGGTGTCAGCACCACCATGTCTACGACGGTCATCGAGCCCGGGTGGCTGTACACATATCTGACGTGCCAAAGCGGCCCGACGTCGGGTGAGATAACAAAATCTCCGGATTCGAGCGCGCGGGCGATCGTTCTGACTGCCACACTATTCTTTATCGGGAGGGAGAAAACTGCGTCGACAAGCGCCGCAAGGGTTACCCCATCAGCAAGGAAGGCGCGAGCAACGTTGTCCCCGTGAGCCTCCCGGAGGGCCGACACGATTGCGGCGACGGCTTCTGGGTTGTTCACTCTGCGCGCCTTGCTGAACCATGAGACGGTCAAAGGTAACCGGGCTTAACCGGTGACCTCATCCTCTTATAGGCCAGGAGCCCTTCCGTTGGTAACTCAAAGCGGACCGCCTTCACCCAGTCCGGAGCTCGCCCTTCGGCTCGATTCTGAAAAACAGCCCTTGCCACCAGCAGGAGGCGTAAACATCTATCATGTCAAGCAACGCAATATCCCTAACGGTAACAAGATGGACCTGACCGAAATCCAGAACTACGCGATACAGGCGAGAATGGCGTTCATCGTTGGCGCGGGAACGTTTGACCGCGTGTTCGCCGGCATCCGCTTTGCGGAGATCGACGGGTATCTTCTGTATGTCTACGCAAGAGACGAATCGAGCGCAGCCGAAATCGAGGACAATTTCGTTCTGCCCATCGCAATCGTTGCGTCGCAGATCGTCGGCCGGGAAATCGATGTCGTTGTCGTGCTACCGAAGGTCCTCCAGTGAGGGTCCCGCCAAGCGCCTGTTAGGCTTCTGCCGCCGCGGCTGCAGCTGTCGGATCGCCGCATACTGCACTTGTCCCAGCCACGTCTCGTTCGACGGCCAGAACACCGTATTGATCCGGATTTCGCGAGAGGCAGGACGGCCGTAATACAATCCCTGCCGATGTTATCGTAACTTGCAGAGCATTTTTCACCTTTCGAGTTTTTACAGGCCCATTGCAGCCGGCCGGAAAGGACCGCCCCTTGGACGGTCCTTTTCGATTCCACGGTCCGTTTCAGCGGCCATTGCGGGGATTCACCTTTGACGAAGGAGCAACTCGCTCGAGACGCGGCAGACATCTTCCGACTGCTACGGGCGTTCCGCGCGATTAAGGATCGAGCCGCGCGGCGAAACGTTGTCGAGGCTGTCGAGGCAATGGCCGAAGGTCGCGTAGCCGACAAGGCCCTCGACGACAAAGGCGGAAAGCCTCATGCTTGAGCGATGTGCTGCGGGCTGGCTTAAGCCGGAGAACCGCTCCCTAGTGCCGTTCAATAGCTTCGGTGTGCTCCGGAGCCGAACCTGGAGACCAAGAAAAAGGACGTGGTTTGGTTCGCGCTTGACGACGATCGGCAGCTGACGGCCTTCGCCGGTCTGGACCACGATCAAGGGGGTGATCGGGCACCAAGTCAAAGTCGATCCCAGGTTCTCACAACGTTTATGGCTTTTTGGCGAGGCCGGCGAACGCTGTCGTTGAGTCAATCCACCTCTAGGTCATGCCCGTTGTCCTCACTACAGACGAGGAGCGCGACGTATGGATGCGACGCCGTGAGATGAGGCAAGAGCGCTGCAACGACCTTTGCGGGACGAAACGCTTTGCGACTGTGAACCAGGGGACGGAACGAGGACCCGGCTACGTCATGAGCCTTGCTGTTGGCAAGCGCTCCGGAAGCGGCGCCAGCTATTTGACCTTGCGAGTTCCCGTTCGTCCAAGCGAAAGCTTTCGATGTATCCCCATCGACAGGGTATGCGGCGACTTGAAGATCTCAAAACCAAGGCGGTCTCGCGCGGCATCGCTTATTCTTACGCCATCTCTCGTATCTGGTTTGACCAAGCCTGTTTTCGGGATCAGCACGTAGTCGAGCACCGACTTGGCGTCGTTGGTCAGCCTGATGACGACGACCCACCGGCCGATCACCTTTCGAATGAATGGAATGCGGTACTGGTTTAGACACCCGGGATAGCGGTATGCGCGAGCAACGCGAAAGTCCAGCAAGACCTCCCTTCCGATAAGGACTTGGTCGCCCGATGAGTTTGCTTTTATGCCGAGCGCTTTGAGATCCGCCACGATCTCCCGGCGCAGCGCTCCTATCTCCTCTGCCCAATGCTCTTTCGCATCAATGTATGTATGGTCCCGTTCGGAAGTATAACCGATCAACCGGTAAGCTTCTCGAATAGTTCCGAAATGGCGAATGAAAGTGTAGAAGCTCGGCAATCCGACAGTGCTATTGATGATACCGGTGCTCAACCGTCCTCTTTTTTTGAGGGTCCGGCGCAATCGAACTAGCATTTCAGTTTCTGATACCTCGACACGCCGGTTAGCAAGAATCTTTTGGACGCGTTCGAAGGTGGACACGCTGATCACCGGGTCAATGCACCGTTCCACGCGAATCCACTGGTCGGGTGGATTGATGACTCTTGGCCCCTTGAGTTTGCGCGAGACTCGATTGTAAAGGAGGTTTCCGATAAAGGCTTCGTTTTTGAGAATGCGATAGATGAGCGCAGGATTCCAAGGGTGCCCCGTGGATGTCTCCACATTGCGGCGGTTCAGCTCTCTCGCTATCCATGCATCGCATTTTCCCTTGAGACATTGCGCGAAAATCCATTTGACGATGGTGACCTGATCCGGAGGCCCCGGCCGGATCTTCACGCGGTCGGATTGCAAAAATTTGGCTTCGCCCTTCTCCAGAAACATCTTCGGCCGCTGCTTCTGGTCAACCAGCTCGCGTCTGAGACCGTAGGTCTTCGGAGCACCTACCGAGAACCCTTGCCGGATAACCCGCGAGTGGGAGGCATGCACCCTGGCGGATAGATCGCGACTGAAGTCGGCGGCCTGCGTTCGCTTGAGATACTTTCCCAAGGTAGAGGCCAAACTGAAGTCATTCTTGAATCCCTCGGCGCAATATTCGACCTCCACCCCGGCTTGCCGGCAGAGGAACTCGTAGTGAGCACCTTCGTCTAGATCTTGAAACCGCCCCCACCGGCTCACGTCGTATACGAGAAGCTGACCATAATCGGCTGCGCCTGTTGTGACATCGCTTATCAACCGTCGAAGGCCTGCTCGGTTCTTGATCTGAAGGCCGCTTTTGCCTTCGTCCGCATAGGTCTTGACGATCGCCAGACGGTGCGCGCTGGCGTAAGCCGCGATCACTGCCATCTGGTTTGCGATTGAGTAGACTTGCTTTTCGGTAGACATGCGAACGTACTGCGCCGCTCGCCGTTCCATGTCACCTTTTGGAAGGTGATCCTTCCTTATCGTAAGTGCATTTGCCATGGGCACCCCGACGAGGCCAGCTTACTCCATCTTTGCCATGCCCCAAAACCAACTTTGAAAATATTCTCTTTGCCGTTGGGCAAATCATCGATCCAATCACACACCCGATCAATTTGCCGGCAGGCGCTGATCTCATATCGGTTCTATTTCCCGCACCGATCGGGGGCCTCGCCGAAGCCTGACGCCGGCACGCCCAAAGGTGCATCAAAGCGATAGCCGCCCCCGAGCCGGCCACTCCATGCGCTGACATCAGGAACTGGTCACCACCGCGGGATGGTGAAAAGCCGATCTTAAGTGAGTGACAACGTTGAACTTAGCTGAACGCGAAAGAGACGGCGACAGAAACGCCGCTTAGCCAGGAATGACTTCTCAACTCCCGCGGCATCGGAGGTTGTGCCGAATGTCGCCTGCCGCCTGCCAGGCGAGCCGCCACAGCCGCGCGGCTTGCGGGCCCTGTGTTTTGATGCCGTCAGGTACCATCGGGCTGTTACCTGCCGGATATTGCCATGCTCCGCGGAATCTGCTTCGACAACGATCATTGGTTGCACGAGCCGGCAGCCTGGTATGTCGACACGGAGCTTGCGGGAGGTATGAAAACGGTGCGGTCATCCTTGCGTTCCGGTGACCGGTCTGGCCCGAGGCCGGCGGGACGTCGGCCGAAAGCCCCGTCCGCAAGCCGCGGACGCAAGGCCGAGTCCGACAAAGGCTCTGCGGCCGCAACGCCCAAGTCAGAGCGGTCGCGGGACCTCATCCTGCATTCCGCGGCCCAGCTGTTTCGCCGCCAGGGGTTTTCGGCAACGACGCTGCGCCAGATCGCAACCAGGGCCAAGATAAAGGCCGGTAGCATCTACTACCATTTCGACTCCAAGGAGCAGATTCTCGACGAGGTGCTGGACCGCGGCCTCCGCCACGTGTTCGAGACGGTGAAGAACTCGGTCGAGCGCGCCGGAAAAGTATCGCACCGGCGCAAGATCGGTCTTGCGATCGAGGCCCACCTCGTCGCGCTCCTCGAGACGAGCGATTTCACTTCAGCCAACATTCGAATCTACGGGCAATTGCCGGAGCAACTGAAGAAGCCGCACCGGCCGCTGCGGCGCGCATACGCGGAATATTGGGACCAGCTCTTCATCGATGCCCGGCGCGCCGGCGAGATCCGCGCCGACATGGAGGTGGTGCCATTGCGTATGTTCGTGATCGGAGCTCTCAACTGGACAATCGAATGGTTCAGGCTGGAAAACAGGGATGCCGTGCTTGAATTGGCCCGTCGCACGGAGACGCTGATCTTCGAAGGCGTCAATAAGCCCTGATCCCAATCTATCTGCCCTGCCAGACCGGCTTGCGCTTCTCTGCGAACGCTTTCGGCCCTTCGATCGCATCAAGACTGGCATAGGCCTCCTCATGCAGGCGCTCGGCCGCGACGAGGCCCTGCGCAAACCCCAGGTCCATCGCGGCAAGCATGCTCGCTTTGGCCGCCTTGACCGACAATGGCGCGCCCTCGACGATTTTCCGCGCCAGCTCAAGCGCACGTTCGCGCACGGCCTTTGGTGTATCCTCAAGCGAGTTCACGAAACCATGCTCCGCGAGCCGTTCGATCGCGATCGTCTCGCCCGTCAGAACCATCTCCATCAGTAGGGGTTGCGGCACCATCCAAAGCATCGGCACCGCCCACGGGGACCCGCGCCCCATCTTGACCTCGGTTATTCCCGCACGGGTGCCGCGCAGCCCGATCCTCAAGTCGCACTTCAGCGCAAGCATCATCCCGCCGGCCATCAAAGATCCCGTCATGGCAGCAATGATGGGCTTGGAGACCTTCCGCATCGCGTGCTGCATGGGATCACGCATCAGCGTCAGGATATCCACCCCGTCCCTCGCCCGGATTTCCGCGGCCTGCTTCAGATCCAGCCCTGCGCAGAATACCCCGCAATCCGCTGAGGTCAGGATGATCGCGCGGACCGAGGCGTCGGTTTCGACCCTGTCCCAGGCGTCGGTCAGGCCGTTCATCGCCTCGACCGAGAGCGCGTTCTTGCGTTCGGGACGGTCGATGGTCACCGTCGCGATGCCGTCTTCGACGGAATAGCGGACTTGCTCTTTTTCAGCCACGATATCTTCTTCCTTGAATTCTAACATTTGTTAGAATACATCGCCGCACGCCAGATGCAAGAACATGGCGCAGCTCTTGAGGCAGGAGGAAGCAAGATGGCGTATCTCTGGACGCCCCCCGCGGAACTGGTGGAGCAGAGCAACCTGAGCGCGTTTCTTCGCGCCACCGGGCAGCCGGACTACGACACGCTGGCGGCCAAGGCCGACATCGATCCAGCCTGGCTCGCGCAGGAAGTGTTCGGGTTCTGTGACGTTCGCTTCTATCGCAAGCCCGAGAAGATCCTTGATCTTGCACGGGGCGAACCGTGGGCGCGCTGGTGCGTTGGCGGGACCACGAACATCGTCCTCAATTGCATCGACAAGCACCGCGGAACTGAAGTCTGGGACAAGACATTCCTGGTCTGGGAAGGCGAAGACAGGCGCGAGCAGCGGCGACTGAGCTACGCCGAGTTCGCATCCGCTGTCGAACGGCTGGCATCGGGCCTGCGCAAGCTCGGCATCGGCAAGGGCGACGTCGTCGCGATCTACATGCCCAACCTGCCCGAAACCTTTATGGCTTTCTTTGCAATCCTGAAGATCGGGGCGATCGTGATGCCCCTGTTCTCCGGCTTCGGTCCCGACCCGATCCGGGCGCGGCTCAACCATGGTGAGGCGAAGGCCGTCATCACAGCGAACGGTACCTGGCGCCGGGGCGCTCCTGCTCCGCTTAAATCGGTTCTCGACGAGGCCCTGGAGACCGCACCAACCGTCCAGCATGTGATCGTGGCAAACCGCGGCGGGCTCGGCATCGACACACCCATCCAGGCGGGACGCGACCACTGGTGGGATGAGATCGCAAAGGAGGAAGCAAATTTCCCGACCGTCGAGATGGACGCGGAAGATCCCGCCATCCTTCTCTACACGTCGGGTACGACCGGCGAACCAAAGGGCTGCGTGTGGACGCATATCAGCTTCATTGGCTCAATGGTGACGCGGGATATGATCATCTGCGGCGACTTCAAGCCAACGGACCTGTTTTTCTTCTTCAGCGACATGGGATGGATGGTGGGCGCGATGTGCGCCTGCATTCCAAGCTTCGCTGGCGGCAGACTCCTCGTGGCCGAGGGGACGCCCGATTATCCCGATACGGGACGCTTCTGGCGCCTGATCGCCGATCACAAGGTCACCTATCTCGGTGTTTCACCGACCATCGTGCGCGGCATGATGCGCCATGGCGAGGAGGTCCAGCGGTACGACCTCTCGAGCCTGCGAATGACTGCTTCGGGCGGCGAGGCCTGGACCGAGACACCGTGGCGATGGTTCTTCGAACACGTCTGCAAGTCAAAGATCCCAATCATCAATATTTCCGGCGGAACGGAAGTCGGCGGCTGCATCTTTACCGGCACCCCGAACCATCCAATGAACCCATGTTCGTTCTCCCGGCCTGCCCTCGGAGTCGGCGCGGATATCGTCGACATGGCGGGTAACCCTGTCCCCGACGGCGAGGTCGGCGAGCTGGTGCTGCGTCATGCATCGATCGGGCTCACCAAGAGCCTTTGGAAGGACGACCAGCGCTATCTCGAGAGCTACTGGAAGACGATTCCGGGAATCTGGGTGCATGGCGACTTTGCCATGCGCGGCAAGGACGGTCTCTATTACATTCTTGGCCGCTCGGACGACACCCTCAAGATTTCGGGCAAGCGCGTCGGTCCGGCAGAGCTCGAGGGCGTGCTGACCGCAACCGGCAAGGTCGCGGAAGCTGCCGTCTTCAGCGTCCCGCATCCGGTCAAAGGCTCCGCTATCGTTTGTGCTTGCGTGCCGAGTCCTGGTGCGAAAGACCCCCGCGCGCTGTCGGAAGAGCTTGCCCAGGCCCTGGTGCACGGAATGGGCACCTCGTACCGCCCGGAAAGGGTATTGCTGGTCGATGACCTGCCGAAGACGCGTAACATGAAGATCATGCGCCGCGTGCTTCGCGCAGTCTTCGAAGACAAGGACCCCGGCGATCTGTCGGCGCTCGCCAACCCCGAGGCGATCCACCATATCCGTCAGAAGCTCAAGGGATAGCTGCCGGCCCGGATTGGCCCGGACCAGGCGACGACGCATGGTGTGAAGTGAGACAGCAAGGCAACCACTCAGGTCGGTTGCCTTGATGTCGATCAGACGATCCTAGATCGGGCAATCCTTGGGGAAAGCTGGCTTGCGCTTCTCAAGGTGCGAGGCCAGGCCTTCGCGGGCCTCATTGCCGGCAAAGCCGAGGATTTCGAGGGCGGTTGACGTGTCGAACAGCGGCCCGTTGACGCGAAGCCAGTTGTTCAACGCATATTTGGTCCAGCGGATCGCACTCTGTGCGCCGGTGGCGAGATCCTGCGCCGTTTCCAATGCGATGCCTTGCAGCTCCGCATCTTCGACGCACAGCGAAACCAGGCCGATCCGCTCGGCTTCCTCACCCGACAGCGGCTTGCACGTGAGCAGATAGTACTTTGCCTTCGCCAGTCCGCAGAGCAGCGGCCAGATGATACAGGCGACGTCGCCAGCGGCGACACCGAGCCGGGTGTGGCCGTCCACGATCCGCGCCGATTTGCCACAGATCGACACGTCGGCAAGGATCCCGACGACGAGGCCGGCGCCCACGGCGACGCCATTGATCGCCGAGATGATTGGCTTGTTGCAGTTGATGACGTTGTAGACGAGATCCTTGGCCTCTTTCCAGGTCGCCATCCGCGCGGCCGGATTGTCGAGCAGTGACTTGATCAGCTCGAAATCGCCGCCCGCCGAGAATGCCTTGCCCGCCCCCGTGACAATCACGGCGCTGATGTCGGGATCGCTGTCGATGTCTCTCCAGATGTGAGTGAGCTGTGTATGGGTCTCGGCGTCGACGGAGTTATAGGTCTCCGGTCGGTCGAAGGTGATCCGAAGGATCCGTTCAGCCGGATAGTCGAGCTTCAACTTCGTATAGGCCGCGTACCGATTGGACATATTGATCTTCCCGCTTTTGGCGCCTAAGAAGCGCTACCAATTATTTCTAACAGATGTTAGAATTTGTAGTCGGCCGGCGCAAGCACTGGCTCGAAACAAGAATGTCGAAAGACAGCGCTCGAGGAAACGTTTATGGAAACCGGGCTCAGTATCCAGACAGGCGGCGGATCCGGCATCGGAACCGTCGGTGCACTGTTCGAGGTCTGTGCGGAGCTTCATGCCAACAGGCCTGCGATCGAATACCGCGGCCGGCACGTGACTTATGGGGAGTTGCGCGACCGGGTCCGTCGGTTGACCGTCCTGCTTGCCGCGCGGGGCCTGCAACGTGGCGACCGGCTTGGCCTGCTGTCGCGCAACCGTCCCGAATATCTCGAGATCGAGTTGGCGGCCGCCAATCTCGGGATCACCACGGCTTGCCTTAACTGGCGGTTGTCGGAGCGCGAACTCTCCTATTGCATCGAACTGGTGTCGCCCAAGCTGCTGCTGGTCGAGGCCGACCTCGCAGCAGGCCTCCCGCCGGCCGCGAAGGCAAATCCAATCCTGGAGATCGGATCTCAATACGAAAGCGAGCTTACGCGAGCAGACGGACGGGCATCCCCGTCTGTCGCCGAACCGGAAGATGGGCTCGTCATTCTCTACACCAGCGGAACGACCGGCCTGCCGAAAGGTGCCGTGATTTCGCACCGCGCGATGGTCATGCGGGCGTTGGTGTTCTCCTCCGAACTCGGTATCGCTCCGCACGACACATTCGTCGCATGGGCCCCCCTGTTCCACATGGCCTCGACCGATCATGCCCTCGCCACCCTGCTGCGCGGCGGAATTGTCGTTGTGATCGACGGCTTCCAGCTTGAACCGCTGCTGACGGCCGTTTCTCAACACGACATCGGCTGGCTGGTCCTAATTCCCGGCATGGTAGAGGCGCTTATCGATGGTCTGAAAGCACAACGCACCAAGGTGAAGGGAGTGCGGGTGTGCGGAGCCATGGCGGATCTGGTCGCCCCGCACGCTATTGCCGAGGTCACCGAAATGCTCGGCGCCCCCTATCTCAACAGCTTCGGCTCGACCGAGACCGGCCTGCCGCCGGCGACGCGGGCGCTGATTGCGCCAGGCGATGTGCCGGCCAGCCTGTCCAAGCGGCAAAATGCGTTCTGCCAAATCAAGCTGGTGGACACCTCCGACAACGAGGTCGCGCCCGGCGAGCCCGGCGAGTTGGCTATCCGCAGCCCGACACTATTCTCCGGCTATTGGCGCGCGGACGAGACCAACACGCGCGACTTCCGCGGCGGCTGGTTTCACATGGGCGACGTGTTCAGGCGCAACGCCGACGGATCGCTCGATTTCGTCGACCGCGCCAAATACCTGATCAAGTCTGGCGGCGAGAATATCTATCCCGCCGAAATCGAACGCGTCCTGCTAGGCGACGATCGGATCGCGGAAGTCGCAGTGGTCCGCGCTGCCGACCCGAGGTGGGGAGAGGCCCCCGTCGCCTTTGTCGCGTGCCGCGAAGGGGCTGCAATGACGGTAGCCGAGCTCACCGAACTGTGCCGACGCGAGCTGGCGAGCTACAAGCGGCCGCGCGAATTCCGTTTCATTGCCTTCGGTGAATTCCCTCGCTCGACAAGTGGCAAGGTCCAGCGCCACGAACTCGAACGCCTGTTGAAAGCTTCCACATGAGCGACACCAGCCTGAGAGGAAAGGTTGCCGTCATCGGCATCGGATTGTCGGCGGTCGGCAAGGTGCCAGGCCGCAGTCCACTCTCGCTTGCGGCAGAGGCCGCGGCAAACGCACTCGCCGACGCCGGCCTCGCCAAGAGCCAGGTGGACGGCGTACTGTCGAGCCATGCCTTCGCCTCCCCGTTCCATCGCTTCAGCGTTGCCTTCAGCGAATATTTTGGAATCCGTCCGATCTTCTCGAACACGTTGCAGGTGTCCGGCGCCACGGCGGCAACGATGTTCAGCATTGGTGCGGCCGCCGTTCACGGCGGCCTCGCCAAGGTAGTGCTGCTGGTCGCGGCCGACAGTCTGATGACGGGGCTGACGCCTGATCTGGCGCTTCGTTCGCTCACAGAAAGCCGGGATCAGCAATACGAGATGCCGTTCGGCATTCCGGTTGCCAACACTTTCGCAATGACCGCGCACCGGCATATGAGGGAGTTCGGCACCACGCCCGAGCAGTTGGCGGAGGTCGCCGTCGTGCACAGGCGTCACGCGGCGCGGACCCCCGGCGCGCAGCAGACGACACCGATCACCGCAGCGGACGTGCTCAATTCGCCTATGGTCACCACGCCCTATCACAAGCTCGACTGTTCGCTGATCTCGGACGGTGGCGCGGCATTTGTCCTCACGTCGGCCGAGCATGCGAAGGCCCTCGGGATCGAGAAGCCAATTTTCGTCCTCGGTTGCGGCGAATGCTACACCCACGAACACATCTTCCTGATGCCGTCCCTGACCACGACCGGTGCCGTCGAATCCAGCCGGCGGGCCTACGCAATGGCCGGCTACCAGCCGCGCGATATGGATGTCGCCGGCATCTATGACTGCTTCACGGGCACCGTGGTGATGATGCTTGAGGACCTCGGCTTCTGCCGGAAGGGTGAAGGCGGCCCGTTCGTCGCCGACGGACAAATGAGCTACGGCGGCCAAATACCCTCCAACACCCATGGCGGCCTGCTGTCATTCGCGCATTCCGGAATGCCTGGCGCCCTGTTCCACTTCCATGAGGTGATCGCGCAGCTGCGTGGCCAATGCGGCGAGCGGCAGGTCGACGGCGCCGCGCTCGGGCTGGTGCACAGCCTCGGAGCGGGATTCGCCACCAATGCCACGGCCATTCTGGGCACTGAGGGAGCGCTGTGATGGCATCCGAGAATTCCACCCGAAAGCCCCTGCCCGCTCCGGATGCCGATACGACCGCATTCTGGCATGGCTTGCGCCACGGCAAGCTCCTGCTGCAGCACTGCCGCCGATGCCGGAACGTGCAGTACTACCAGCAAACCACATGTCGCGAGTGCGGCGGCGATAAGCTCGTGCACAGGCCCGCGACCGGCCGCGGCAAAGTGCACTCCTTCAGCGTGGTCTATCGGGCTCCCGGCCCCGCATTCAAGGTGGATGTCCCCTTTGCCGTGTTGCTCGTCGAACTCGACGAAGGGCCGCGCATGATCAGCACCCTGACGGGGAGCGATCCGGCGGACGTCACCTTCGACATGGAGGTCGAGCTCGCATTCGACCAGGTCTCTGACGACATAACTCTGCCGCGCTTCCGGAAAGCCTGAGGGATCCGCATGAGTTCTGCTTGCATCCGCGCGCGATCAATTCTAACAATTGTTAGAATTTTGCAGCACCTCGATTTTGTGGCGCTCGCACCGCCGACCCACCGGTCGATTTACACCAGCGGCAGGTCACCGACGGACTTGCCGCGCAGCCGCCAGGACCACCCGCAATGGCAATCATGAAATCGGACGTCGTCACCTCGACCGAGGACTACGCCCGCAACCGCAGCGCCTACGCCGAACGCGTTGCGGATCTCAGGCGGCGCCGGGCCGCGGCAGCACTGGGCGGCCCGGAACGGGCACGCAAGCTTCACAAGGAACGCGATCAGCTGCTCCCGCGCGAGCGGATCGCGGCGCTGATCGATCCCGGATCACCGTTCCTCGAATTCTGTCAGTTGGCCGGCGACGGCCTTTACGAAGGCGTACCGCCCGGCGGCAGCATCATTACCGGCGTTGGAATGCTCTCCGATCGTCCCTGCATGATCATCGCCAACGAGCCCACCGTAAAGGGCGGCACCTATTACGGTATCACCTGCAAGAAGCATGTTCGTGCGCAGCGCTTCGCCTGGCAGCACCGCCTGCCCTGCGTGACCCTGGTCCAATCCGGCGGCGCCAACCTGCCCGACCAGCCCAATATCTTCCCTGACGATGGCCAGTTTGGCTCGATCTTCTACAACCAGGTCAGGATGTCGGCTGAAGGCATCCCGCAAATTGCGGTGGTGCACGGTCCCTCTACCGCGGGCGGCGCCTACATTCCCGCGTTGAGCGATGAGACCGTCATCATCAGAAACCAGGGCGCCATGTTCCTCGGCGGGCCGCAGCTGGTCTATGCGGCGACCCGCGAAGAGGTCGGCATCGAGGCACTCGGCGGCGGCGAGATGCATAGCCGCGTGAGCGGTGTCACTGACCATCTCGCCGAAAACGACGCCCATGCAATTGCCATCACGCGCGAGATCGTCGCCAGTCTCGGCGAGATTCCCCGGCAAACCCGGACCGTCGCCCCGGTGCGCGAGCCACACTTCGACCCCAACGAAATCTACGGCCTGATCAGTTCGGATCCGCGCATTCCCACCAATAATCGCGATGTCGTTGCGCGTCTCGTCGACGGCAGTGAATTCCATGAGTTCAAGCCGCTCTATGGCGATACGCTGGTGACCGGCTTTGCGCGAATCATGGGCTTCGAGATCGGCATTCTCTGCAACAACGGCGTGCTGTTCTCCGAAAGCGCGCTGAAAGCGACGCACTTTATCGAGCTGTGCTGCAAGCGCGACATCCCGCTGCTGTTCATGGCGGATGTCACGGGCTTCATGGTTGGCCGTGAAGCCGAGGAAGGCGGCATCACCAAGAACGGCGCAAAAATGATCACGGCAATGGCAAGCGCCAATGTCCCGAAATACACGCTCATCATGGGTAATGCCTACGGCGCGGGCTACCTCGCGATGTGCGGCCGGGCGTTCCGGCCAAACGCCATGATGATGTGGCCAAATGCCCGTTCCGCCATCATGGGTCCCGACCAGGCCGCGACCACGCTCGCGATGGTTCGCGACGAGGTGCACAAACGCGAGGGCACGAGTTGGACGGACGCTGAGCGCGAGGCCTACATGGCGCCGACCCGGCGAACGTTCGAGGATTTCGCCAATGCCTACAATTTCGCCCGCAACACCTGGTGCGACATGGTGATCGATCCGCTCGAAACCCGCAGCGTGATGGCGCTGTTGCTTGACCTCGCCGGGCGCGTCCCGCGTCAGCACACCGATTTCGGCGTGTTCCGGATGTAGACGAAGGGGCCCGCCATGTTCAGGAAAATTCTGATTGCCAATCGAGGCGAAATCGCCTGCCGCATCGCCCGCACCTGCCAACGGCTCGGCGTTGCGGTCTCCACCGTGCACTCCACCGCAGATGCCGACGCCTTGCACGTCAGGGTGATCGGTGAATCCATCGGGATCGGCGGCGCGCCGGCATCGGAAAGCTATCTGCGGATCGATGCCGTCATCGCCGCCGCGAAAACCACCGGCGCGGAGGCGATCCATCCTGGCTTCGGCTTCCTGGCGGAAAACACCGACTTTGCCCGCGCGGTCGAAGCAGCCGGACTGGTATTCATCGGACCGACGCCGGATACCATCGAGCGGCTGGGCGACAAGGCATCCGCGAAGCGGGAAGCCGTCGCCGCCGGTGTCCCCACAGTACCCGGAAGCGAAGCTCCGAGCGAGGATCGCCTCGAAGTCGAACGCAGCGTCCGCCGGCTCGCACTGCCGGTCATGCTCAAGGCCGCGGCCGGCGGCGGTGGCAAGGGAATGCGGGCGATCTCGACCTATGACGGACTTGCCGACGAAATCGAGTCCGCGATGCGTGAGGCAAGGAATGCTTTCGGCGACGCAAGGCTGATCGTAGAGAAACTGATCCTGCAAGGCAGGCACATCGAGGTGCAAATCGCGGGTGACGGCGACGACAACGTGATCCACCTGTTCGAACGTGAATGCACGCTGCAGCGTCGCCACCAGAAGCTCATCGAGGAAGCGCCAGCTGCCAACCTGGCTCCCGCCTTACGCCAGCGTATCCTCGACGATGCTGTCCGGCTCGGACGCAGGCTCAGATATCGTGGCGTCGGCACGGTCGAATTCATCGTCACCGGCACCGACCATTATTTCCTAGAGGTCAATCCCCGGCTCCAGGTCGAGCATCCCGTAACCGAGATGGTTACCGGCATCGACATCGTCGAGGCTATGCTCCGCATCGCCGCTGGCGAAGGCCTGCCGGTGAAGCAGGGCGAAGTGTTGTGCCAGGGCCACGCGATCGAGGCGCGGATCTGCGCCGAAGATCCGAATGACGGCTTCATGCCATCCACTGGAGAGCTCGCCCATGTCAGGTTCCCGTCCAGCGGCATTCGCGTCGAGACCGGCGTCGAAAGTGGGTCGATCGTTACGCCCTATTACGACTCGATGCTCGCCAAGCTGATTGCTCATGCCGCCTCCCGCGATCAGACGCTCGACCAACTCGATCGCGCGCTCGGTGAAACCTCGATCTTCGGTGTCGTCACCAACCGGGATTTTCTCCGGCGATTGATCGCCTTGCCCGCGACCCGGGCCGCGACTTTTCATACCCGTCTGATCGACGAACGGATCGATGCGCTCGCGCCCACCGCTGGCGACATTGACCCGGAGGCGCTGGCGGTTGGTGCGTATTTCTGGATGATGCGCCAGCGCGCCGCCGCTTCCGGCAACCCCTGGCAGTCCAGCAGCTTGACCGGCTGGCAGATGGCGGCAGCCGATGACGGCTTGTCACCGATCCCCATTCTCCACCTCGAGGCCGCAGGCGACAGCGCGGAGATCCGCTTTGCGCCCTTGCAGCGAGATGGCTCGATGCTGATCGGTGTCGACAATGACAGGATTCGGGTGCAGCTGTCGCCGCTTGCCGATGACATGTTCGCAGCCGCAACCAACGCGCGCTGCGAGACCGTGCGGATCGTACAGAAAGACCAGGCGATCTTCGTGCACGATCCGCGTCGCGCCCATACCATGACCGCGATCCCCTACCTCAGATACATCAGCACCGACGCCGAGATCAGCGGCGAACTGCGCGCCCCGATGACCGGCGTGGTGTTGAAGATCAACGTCACGGTCGGTAGCCGCGTGAAGGCAGGCGATCCGACCGTTGTCATGGAATCCATGAAGATGGAACTGCGCATTGCCAGCGAAGTGGACGGCGTCGTGACCGCCGTCCACTTCAAACCCGGCGACACCGTCGAGCGAAACGCCGTCGTCGCCGTCGTCGAGCCTGACCTCATCGCGCAGTAGCCACCTCACGAACCCTTCAGGAAAGCACATGTTACGATTGGGAAGTGTAAATTATGATGTTCAGGGCAACATCGCGATCCTGACGCTCGACGAACCCAACAAGCTGAACGCACTGACCAGCGGCATTCGCATGGGCATCCGCGAAGGACTACAGCGCGCCGACCAGGACGATGCGGTACGTGTCAGCATCATCACCGGCGCCGGTGGCAAGGCATTCTGCGCTGGCGCCGATATCGGCACCTTCGATTTCGATCCGGGGAAAGCCCGCGCGTTCTTCATCGACGCCATGGAGGTCCTGAGCGCTCCCGAACGGGCCCTCAAGCCGGTGATCGCCGCGGTCAACGGAATAGCCTATGGCGGTGGATTTGAGCTCGCCATTGCATCCGACTTCATCCTGGCGGCCGAGAGCGCTCGCTTTGCCGTACCCGAGATCAAGCTCGGGCTGCTGCCCGGCTTCGCTATCGTTCGGCTTCAGGACATCGTGGGGCGCGCAAAAGCCAAGGAAATGAGCATCCTCGGCGACCCTGTCGACGCCGCGGAAGCAAGTCGTCTTGGACTCGTATCGCGCGTCGTTCCCGACGAACGTCTTCTCGTCGACGCAATCGCGTTCGCGCAACGCATCGCCTCACAGCCTCGCCTTGCCGTGCAGATGGCCAAGTCCTTTTACAATCGCGGTCTTGGCGGCAACGAGATGCGCCATGCGATCGATGGGTTTCCGTTCCTGCTGATGCACGCCGATGCACGCGAAGGCATCAATGCATTCCGGGAAAAGCGCGAGCCGCGATTCGATAAGACGTAGCTGTAGCGGCTGCGTTGGGCCCGACCACATCATCGCGCAGACATCTGGGCGGCCGACCATTCCACTGTCCGATAAAAAAATGAGGGAGAACACGTGAGGAGGAACTTCCTGGCCTTGGCCATCCTGATTGCGACGGCGTCAGCCGCCTCCGCCCAAATCTCGAATGACGTGGTCCGGATTGGCGTGCTGACCGACCTGTCAAGCTGGGGACGCGACAACAGCGGTCCCGGCTCGGTCGAGGCGGCGAAATTGGCCGTTGAGGAGTTTGGCCCGACAGTGCTCGGAAAGCCAATCGAGATCGTCAGCGCCGACCACCAGATGAAGACCGACGTCGGCCTGCAGATTATTCGCGACTGGTTCGACAACGGCAAGGTCGACGCGGTAGCGGACATTCCGAACTCGGGAATTGCGATCGCCGTTCACAATATGGTGCGGGAGCGCAACAAGATCGCGCTGCTGTCCGGCCCGGGCGCGAGCTCCCTGACCGACGAATTGTGCAGCCCCAACACCGTACATTTTTCTTACGACACCTACGCGCTATCCAAAGTGACGGCGTCGGCTGTTATCAAGGAGGGTGGCAAGTCCTGGTTTTTTGTCACCGCCGACTACGCGTTCGGCCAGCAACTTGAGAAAGACGCGACGCGTTTCATCAAGGAGCTGGACGGCAAGGTACTCGGCAACGTGCGGCATCCGACCAACACAGCCGACTTCTCGTCATTTGTACTGCAGGCGCAAAACTCCAAGGCGGATGTTGTGGCCTTTGCCAATGCTGGCCAGGACACCGACAATGCCATCAAGCAATCCGGTGAATTCGGCCTGGTTCAGGCCGGCCAGAAGCTTGTTGGCCTGCTGATGTTCGATACCGACGTGCACGCTGTCGGCCTGCAGGCCGCACAAGGCACTTACATGACGACGGCCTCCTACTGGAACATGGATGACAAGACCCGCGCCTGGTCAAAGAGGTTCTTCACCCGGACCAACGTCATGCCGACCATGATTCACACCGGCGTCTACGGCTCTGTGCTGCACTACCTCAAGGCGATCAAGGCCGCCGGCACAGATGATCCCGCCGCGGTCATGGCCAAGATGCGCGAACTTCCGGTCGAGGACACCTTCGTACATGGCGCCAGGCTGCGCGAGGACGGGCGGGTGATCCGTGACATGTACCTGGCGCGCGTGAAGAAGCCATCAGATTCGAAGGAGCCGTGGGACTATCTCGAGATCGTCAAGACAATCCGGGGTGAAGACGCCTATCGGCCTGTCAGCGAATCGAAGTGCGCGCTTCTCAGGAAGTGAAACGACCTGATCGGCGCAAAGAGCGAGCGAAGGCCACTGCTTGGCCGGGCGGATTTTGGGAAACAAGTAAGGCAAATCATTGCCGAACATCGGAAGGACGATCAGTTCGTGACCACAGCATCATCTCCAATCGAACTCGTCGTTGCCGACATGATCGCGACGATTTGGCTGAACCGGCCGGAGCGAGGCAATGGGATCGAGCTCGGGCTGGCGGCTGCGCTCAGGGCAGCTGCCTTCGACCTCGAACGTGACGCCAGCGTCAAGGTCGTCGTCATCCGAGGCCGCGGAGCAAATTTCTCGGTCGGCGGAGATCTTCGAGCTTTCTCCGCTGCCGGCGCCACCTTCCCGCGGCTTGCAATGGACATCATCACTGCTTTCCACGACGCACTCGTTTCACTGAGACGCTCAGGAAAGCCGGCTATCGCCGCGGTGCACGGGGCTTGCGCCGGTGGAGCAATGTCCCTGGCGTTGGCCTGTGATTTCGTTCTAGCCGCCGACACGGCACATTTTTCAGTGGCGTACCGGCGGCTGGGCGTTCCCGCCGATGGCGGCATGAGTCACTCGCTGACGCGCCTGGCGGGGCCAAGACGAGCGCTGGAGTTGATGCTCCTCTCTGACCGCACAAGCCCAAGCGAGGCACTGTCGCGCGGATTGATCACGAGAGTATGTGCAGAGCAGGAGCTCGAGGCCGAGCTGACCCGAATGGCGCGGGCGCTAGCCGATAACTCACCCGCCGCAAGCCGTGCGGTGAAAGCCCTGGTCTGGAGCGCCGATACCGCAACGTTCGACGAACAATTGTCGGCCGAGCTAGCTTCATTCGTCGACTGCGCCTCCTCGGCGGACTTTCGCGAGGGCATGAAGGCGTTCAACGAGAGGCGGCCGCCAATATTCGCAGGAGAGTGAGAAGATGGGATCCCTGGACGGTAAGGTCGTTTTCATTACAGGCGCGAGCCGCGGCATAGGCCGGGAGATCGCGCTCAAATTCGCATCGGAAGGAGCGCGAGTTGCGCTCGCAGCCAAATCGAGCGAGCCCCATCCCACCCTTTCCGGAACTATCCATACAGTGGCCGAGGAGATCCGTAAGCTCGGTACCGCCGCCCTTCCGCTCCGTGTCGATGTGCGCGACGCAGACGCACTCGCAAACGCCATCGAAAGGACGGTTCAGGAATTCGGCGGATTGGACATCCTCGTGAACAATGCCAGCGCCATCAGTCCGACCGGCCTGCTCGATACGCCGGCCAGGAAGTTCGATTTGCTGAGTGCGGTGAACGGCAGGGCGACCTACATCTGTGCCTATCATGCTGTACCGCACCTGAAGCGGTCGTCAAATCCCCACGTTCTCACCTTGTCACCGCCACTGCCGAAGTCGGCAATCTGGCTCGGCAAGTATCCGGCGTACGCCACCTCGAAGTACAGCATGACGATGTACACGCTGGCGCTGGCCGAGGAATTTCGATCGTTTGGAATTGCCGCCAATGCTCTTTGGCCAAAGACCATGATTGCAACCGACGCCGTGCGCGTGCATTACCAGTCGGATTATCGCCGCAGCCGCTCGCCTTCAATCATGGCCGATGCGGCACACTTCATCGTTACGCAAGACAGCCGCGCATTCTCGGGCAAGACCTTGATCGACGAGGAGGTTTTGCGTTTGCAGGGTGTCGACGACCTGTCGGTCTATGCAATAGATCCTGCCAGCCAGCTTGCGCCAGACATCTTGATCGAATGACTGCAGCAACGATCAGGGAAAGCTTCCCGGCAGGGAAGCATCGGGGTACTCGGACTTACCCGGCTGCAGGAATGGCTTCCGAATGAATACCGCCAGCGCGCGCATCGCCATTATTGTGAATCCAGCCTTGCCGCTTGGGTTGATTGCGAACACAATTGCGGCCTTGAGCATCGGTATCGGCGCAGCAGAGCCGGACCTTGGAGGAAACCTCTTGACCGACGGCAACGGGCTCACCGTCCGGACCAGCGCAAACCGTCCGGTACCAATTCTGCAAGCCTCGCCCGAAGCGCTGTCCGTACTGCTGACGCGCGCGCAGCCATTGGCGAGCGGCGCCGTTTTGGTACCTTTCCCGCAATTCGCCAGGGGGCTCCACCGCTTTGAGGACTATCTCGCCGAATTTCCGCTGCGCGCGCTCTCGAACGAGACGATCGACGGCTTGGGCTTCTACGGGCCTGAAAAATGGGTTCGGTCGCTGACGGGCAATTTGAAGCTCCTGCGCTGAAGATAACGCCGCGTCATGAACCTGAGGACTGACCTCATCATGAGCATGGTCGTCTACCCTTACGCCATGGCGCCATCCCCGCTCAAGCATAGCTGCAAGGTGCCCTCACTGGGAGATTAAAACCTTTCAGCCCTCATGGGCCACGTTTCAAGCTCACCGGGAAGCCCTCGAGTTCGGGCGTCCGGCTACCTCAAGCGGAGCCGTGTGACATTAGAGCTTCTGGATTTCGGCTGGTGGCCGGCCGGCCCGCAGGCCTTCCCGAGCCGAAGCTGTCCTCATCACGGTGGAAAAGCTTTTGCGCTCGTCAGCCAGGCCTTCGGCCAACGGACGGTCGAGAGCTGACCGGGTAAGGCGCTTGGCAAAGGCCAGGCCTTCGGCACCTCGGCCCGACAGCTCAGCGCCGATCTCAAGGGAACGCGCGAGCGGATCGGCGACGACCTCATGCACAATTCCGATTTCGTGCGCGCGCTGTCCCGTCACTGTCAGGCCACGAAGGATCATCTCGAGCGCCCTGGCCTCTCCAACGATCCTGGGCAAACGCTGTGTACCGCCACCACCCGGAAAGATGCCGATGCGCGTTTCCGGAAGTCCGATCGCCGTAACACTGCTCCCGGCGATGCGCAGGTCGCATGCCAGCGAAAGCTCGAAGCCACCTCCCATGCACAGGCCATTGATTGCCGCAATGACCGGCTTGTCGACGGCTGCAATCGCATCCGTCAGCGCGTGGAAACCAGGTGGCCGAGGACCAAGCGACGACGGGGCGCGAGACGCTCCGCGCTCAATGGCATCTGCGGCCTCGGAGAGTTCCGCAACGTCGTAGTGACGGATGAAAATGCCGGGTAGGCCCCCTGTAATGACAATGACCCGGACCGATGGGGCTATTCCTGCAGCGGCGACCGCATCGAACATCTCAGCCGCCCCGGCGGCCGTCATGGTGCCGAATGGGACGTTAGCATAGGTGATGACACGGACCGCGTCGCGATCCTGGATGGAAACAAGGGGCATAGCCTACCCTCACCGCAACCGCTCGCCGGACAATCACGCGTTGGCGCTGCACCGCTCAGAATGCGCCCGGGTCCCACACCGATCAAGCCTCGGCGCGCTAAGATTGCCATTGCAGCCGCGCGGTTCATTCTTAAAATCCTGCCTCCCCGGCATGCGTTTCGGACGGGCCTGTACAGCGGAGTAGACGTTATGCCCAAGCCGGAAAGCTTCCCAATCGAGAATATCTACGTTCCCGTGAAAAGAAGGAAGGCAATCAAGCCTCAAGTCGTCGAGGAGATCGCTGGAAGCATTCTGGAAATCGGACAACAAACCCCCATTCTCGTCAGGCCCGACGAAGACCGCTTCGTTCTGGTCGAGGGACTACAGCGGCTCGAAGCTTGCAAGGCGCTTGGAGAGACGACGGTTGTGGGCATCGTGGTCTCGGCGGAGGATGCTCAGCAAAGGACGCTCTTGTCCGAGGGACCCGAAGCAGATGCAGAACGCGACAAGATGGCGCGATTGAAAAAGCTGCGTCTCGAGAAGGAAGCTGCAGAAAGTTCGAGTGCTGCCTTGAACCGGACGGATAAGCAGCGAGCCCGCTCGGCAAGGGGCGCGGGCGAGAATCCGAGAACATCGCCAAGCCGGACCTCAGCGCCGACGCCGAAAAAGACGTTGTCGGATTGGATCGCCCAGCAGAAGCGCGACGGTGGCCGCTATTGATTGCCCGCTTTCGGTCCTGCATCCAACGTCGTCTATCCGGCGATGGAATTATCTTGATCTCTCGCTGCTCAGGCGATCTTCTAAGTCACGGCAATACTTGAACTTTCGCGCCATCCATCGTGCGCTTGTTTGGGCTAGCTTAAACCAAGGAATAAACGTCGACACACCGAGGTCCGGCTCGTCTGCGTCTGGATTATTCTTGCCGATCCACAAAACTTGTTAGCCGGTCGAGTGAGCGCCCACCCGGTCAGCGCCTTGCTTCAGCCGCCATTGCAGCAACGAAAAGGATGGATCGGACTCCGGGTGATGTTCGAAGACCCCTCCAACCTCAGTTCCGATGATCACGGTCTGGCGCGGGTCGCCCAGCAGATTACCCACCATGCGCACGCCACCGGCGTGTGGTAGCTCGACGAGCAGCGCGAGATATGGGCCGTGCTGCTTTAGCGCCGGGTGCGACGGATGCCACACGCGTTCCCAACTGTAGATGCGGCCGGTCGGCTCGACGTCAGTCCACGTAAGGTCAAAGGAATGACAATTGTGGCAAATCCATTCGGGGCCGAATTGCCAGGAACGGCAGCCGGCGCAGCGTTGCACCAGCAGGCGGTTTTCCCGCAGGCCCATCCAATAGGGTGCCGAAAGCCCATCTGGGTCACTGACCGGAATGGGCAACCCGGCAGGAAGATAGTGCGCACGTGAAGACCCACTCATAGCGTCGCCTCTGAACCCAGAATGAGGTTGCTGGCCGGCGTCACCATCGGGCCGCCGATCACGAGCGCCACATCATTTCGGCGAGCCTGACTCGCCGACGCGCCACGCACCTGACGAACCGCTTCAAGCACCAGCTCAAAGCCGTGCATGTAGCATTCGGCAAGGTTGCCGCCACTGGTGTTGAGCGGGAGCCTCCCGGATGGAGCGATCAAATTGTCGAAAGTCAGGAAGTCGTTGGCCTTCTCGGGCCTGAAGAAGCCGTGCTCCGCCAGCGCCATCACGACACCGCCGGTGAAGTTCTCGTACGCCTGGACCACACCGACATCTGACGGCCCTACCCCGGCCATGCGGTACAGATCGGGCGCGACAGTGTCGAAGTTCGCGGTGGCGTACAGCGGCGCGTTGTGCGCCGTTGCCGCCGCACGATGCCCGGATCCGAAGGCCGCACCGAGCAGATAGGCCGGCTTGTGCCGGAAGTCGCTGGCGCGCTCTGCCGATACCAGCACCAATGCCGCTGCGCCGTCATTTTCCATGCAGCAATCGTAAAGATGGAAGGGCTCCACGATCCAGCGCGAGGCATCGTATTTCTCGACATCCAGCGGCTTGCCCCGCATCACCGCGCGCGGGTTGGCCTGGGCATGATGATAGGAGGCGAGCGCAATCGCGCGCAAAGCCTCCTGTCGCACGCCATGCTCGTGCATGTAGCGCTGCACCCGCATGGCAAAGCGCTGCGGGGGAGCCAGCACCCCATAGGGCATCAGATAGGACCGTTCGCCCGAAACGGTGTGAATCCCGGCCGCCTGTCCGAAACGGCCATATTGGCCCTGCGCCAACGAGCGGAACACCACGACACAATCGGCAAGGCCCGCGACGATCGAGGCGGCCGCATTGGCAACCGCCGCGCTGCAACCGCCGCCGCCCCCGCCCCATTGCATGGTCGCGGAGCGCAGTCGATGCGTACCCAGCGCCGCAGCCAGCCGTGCCGCCTCGCTGCGATCGTCGCTGTAGGACGAGAAGCCATCGATCTCGCGGGGATCGAGCGCGGCATCCTCGCAAGCCGCCAGGATCGCCTTCAGCGCGAGCTTGAATTCCGGATCGGGAGAAGCGCCATGACGATAATATTCGGTTTCACCGATCCCGATCACGGCCACACGCCCCCGCAGCGTCCGCTCGTCTCGCGCGCGCCCGGTCACGGTTTGGCATCCTGTCGCGAAGCCTCGCTGCCGAACGCACCGCCTCCGGCAAGGCGCGCGATCTCCCTCTTGTCGTAGCCGAGCAACTCAAGCAGCACGTTCTCGGTGTGCTGCCCAACTGCCGGTGCCGCAACGGGATCCACGATCGGTGTCCGCGAATACCGGATCGGCAGGTTCACGTTCGGCACCCACCCCACCGTCTCATGCGGGATCCGGGTGACGATCCCGCGCTCCCTCGCCTCGGGCGAACGGATCGCCTCGCCGACGGTGCGCAGCTGGCCGCAGGGCACGCCGGCCGCCCGCATCCGCGACTGCCAGTGCGACCAGGGCTGCCGGGCAAAGGCATCGCCGAGGATCGCGAACAACTCCTCGCGCCGGCGGATTCGATCGGGGCCGGTTGCATAGATTTCGCCCCCCGCGAGATCCTCGCGCTCGAGAACCTGCGCCATCAGGCGCTGGAAGATCTTGTCATTGCCGCAGTTGATATAGAAGGAGCAATCGCTGGCCTGGAACACACCGGACGGACACGTGTCCGGGCTGGTGTTGCCGCTTCGCTTCGGATCGGCACCGCTAAAGAGCGACTGCGTGGTCGCGTAGCCGGTCATCAGGACGGCGTCCTCGAACAACGACACCTCGATGGCCTGGCCGTGCCCGCTACGCTCGCGCGCGAACAAGGCGCCAAGGATCGCATTGCTGGCCATCATTGCAGTGCTGATATCCATCACCGGCGACAATGCGCGCACGCCCTCGCGATCGGCATAGCCGTTCATCGACACGAAGCCGCTCTCGACCTGCGCGATCGGATCAAAGCCAAGCCGGTCCGAAAATGCCCCGTCGCGGCCATAGGCCGACACCGAGCAGTAGATGATCTCGGGTTTGATCTTGCGGCAGCTCTCGTAGTCGAGCCCCAGCCGTGCCATCACGCTCGCAGAAAAATTCTCGACAAGGACGTCCGCCGTCGCGATCAGCTCGCGCGCGACCTTCAGACCCTCGGCCGATTTGAGATCGAGGGCAATGCTGCGCTTGTTGCGGTTGGTCCACAGGAACGGCGCGCCGTGTCTGAGATCGGGATGCACCGGGGGATAACGGCGCAGATCGTCGCCGCGGCCCGGCGCTTCGATCTTGATCACCTCGGCCCCCATGTCGGCAAGGATCATGGTCGCAAACGGCCCCGCGATGAAATGCGAGAAATCGATCACCCGGATCCCCTCGAGCGCCGCCGGCGCTCCAGCGGGACGAGGCGTGTGCTCGGGGAAGTCGGCTACAAGCTGATCCAGCATCGGGATATCCGTCAAATTTGAGAAGTGTTGATCCAAGGATCGCGGCCGTCGTCGTCAATTGCTCTTCGGCGGGTCGACGAGCGAGCAACCACCCTGGTCGAGCGGTCGGAAGGCTTCCGGCCCGGACAGCACGCCGACCTTCTCGAGGAGATCCCACTTGCTCTTCGACGCATTGGGGCTCTTCACCTTCAGGATGTACATGTTGTGAATGGCGCGGCCGTCGGCGCGCACCACGACCGGCCCGAACAATGCGTCATCGATCGGCTTCTCCTTCAGCTTCTGGATCACGGCCGGCGCGTCATTGGTTCCCGCCGCCAGCGCCGCGTTCAGATAGGCCAGCACGGAGGAATAGACGCCGGCGTGGAAGGCGGTCGGCGACTGCCCATGCTGCCGCTCGCTGAATTTGGCCGACCAGGCGCGGCTGGCATCGTCGAGGTCCCAGTAGAACGGCTGCGTGATGATCAGCCCCTCCCCGACCGCAAGCCCGCTCGACTCGACATCGTTGGTGGTGGTCAATAACGCGGCGAAGGTACGCCCGCTCTGCTTCAGCCCGAATTCGGCGGATTGCTTGATCAGGCTGACGGTGTCGCCACCGGCGGTCGCGAACGCGATCACGTCAGCGCCCGAGCCTTCGGCCTGCAGGATGAACGAGGCATAGTCCGCATTGTTGATCGGCACATTGACCGATCCGAGAACGGTCCCGCCACCGGCACCGATCACCGCCGTCCCGTCGCGCACCATCGATTTGCCGAGCGCGTTGTCGGTGGCGATGAAGTACCATTTCTTGCCGCCGTGATGCACGAGATAGGCGCCGATGGTGTGAGAGGCCGCCCAGGTATCGAAGGTCCACTGAATCGTATTGGGCGAGCAGTATTTCCCGGTCAGGTCGGACGACGCCGCACTCGATGCGATCAGCGCCGCTTTGGTGCCGCGCACGACCTCGTTGACCGCCAGCCCAACGGCCGAGTTCGGCACGTCGGCGACCGCATCGACCTTCTCCTGATCGATCCAGCGGCGCGCGATGGCGGCGCCGACATCTGCCTTGTTCTGGTGGTCCGCCGAGACGATGTCGACCTTGAAATCCGGATGAAGCCGCATGAAGTCCTCGGCCGCCATTTTGGCCGCTGTCACCGAACCTTCGCCGGCATTGTCCGAGTAAGGGCCGGACGCGTCGTTGAGTACGCCGATTTTCAGGGACCGCGCGGCGACCGCCGACGCCGGCGAACCGGCACAAAAGGCCAGGAGAGCTATTCCGGCTATCTGCGAAAGATACTTCATTGTTTCCACCCGTCGTATGTTGTTGTGTTAGAGATCGAGCACTAGCGTTCGGGACTTGGCGCCCGAGCAGCAGATCATGACGCTCTTGTTCGCCGCCTGCTCATCGTTGCTCAGGAACTGGTCGCGATGATCGGGTATGCCCTCGAGCACGCGCGTCTCGCAGGTGCCGCAGACACCTTCGGTGCAGGCATAGTTCGCGGCTATCCCGGCCTCCAGCAGCGCATCGAGGATGGTCTTGCCGGCCTCGACCGCGATGGTGCGGTTGCTTCGCGCCAGCTTGACGTCGAAGCCACCTTCGGTGGCTGGCGCTTCCCGGGCCTTGAAATATTCGACATGTACGTGATCGGCCGGGCGACCGGCCGTCGCCGCCTCGAGCGCCTCGAGCATGGGCACCGGACCGCAACAGTAGAGATGCGCGCGAGGCGGAGCATTCCTGACGAGCGCCGGGAGATCGAACACCCGTCCCGATCGCTCGTCGTCGAAATCGAGATGTACCCTCGATCGATACGTGCCGAGTTCGTCGAGGAATGCGGCAGCGGCGCGCGTCCTCGCGGCATAGAACAGCTCCCAGTGACGTCCAAGCGCCTCAAGCCGTCGGATCATCGACAGCAGCGGCGTGATGCCGATGCCCCCGGCGATCAGGACAGAATGGTCGACCTCCTCATGGAGCGCGAAGTTATTCCGCGGCTCGGAGATCCTTATGATGTTCCCGACCCTGACGGTGTCGTGGACGAAGCTGGATCCACCCCGGCTCTCGCCATCCCTGTTCACCGCGATGACATACCGGTGCCGCTCGCATTGGTCGTTTACCAGCGAATAGCTGCGGATCATGCCGTTCGGCAGATGCAGGTCGATGTGGCTCCCGGCCGTGAACGGCGTCAGTTCGCCGCCCGCCGGGGCAATCAGCTCATACGAATTGATCCGCTCAGCCTCATATCCGATACGCTTGACCAGGACCTCCAGCGTACCAGCCGTATGTTTGAATGCGCTCACAGCTCGTACCCGAAATCGGCGCCAAGCTTCGCGCGCATGAACGGCGCGCCGACGTCAACCCAGGAATCCTCCGGCGGCAACCGCAGCGAGACCGCTCGCACCATGAACACGTCCGGGTCCAAGACTCCTTTGGGTTTGATCGCGTGATCACGATAGGCGCCAAGCGCTTCAAGAATGAAACGTCGCGTCATCGCGATGCCGGTATCACTTGAGCAGAGCGTCTCCTTGGTACGATCAAAGATCGGAGAGACGCCGCTTTGGCAGGCGCCGTCCTGCACCCAGAGCCCCGGCAGGCCCGAGAACCAGGTGGTCCGCTGCGCCTCATAGTCGAACTGAAAGCCGTTGTTCGGATTATATTTCGTCCAGTAGCCTGCGTACGGGACCGTCACCGGGTGCTGGACGAGCGCGTGGCGGCTGGCATGACCACTCTCGCGGCCCTTGTGCCCTTCGGCGAAGACCTGCCGGGTTTTCTCCAGCAGCGGCTCCGAGGGATGATAGGAGAACATGATGCAGAGCGTGTTCTCGTCATCGATCGGCACCCAGGCGTGCCCGCTCAAATCCGGGAACGGCGACAGCGGAGGCACCAGCGTATAGAACGGCAGCAGGAACTGGTTGACCCGCCAGTACAGCGTGTTGGCATCGTAATTGCGCCGCGCGGCGATGCTCATGCCGAAATCCTGCTTGATGCATTCGAAGGTCGGGCGCAGGTCGCGCTTCTGGATCCAGGCGCTCGTCGTGCCCTGCGCATCCAGCCGTCCATGAAGCAGCGGCGCGTGCGCCGAATCGATCTCACCCTCGACCGCCTGCAGCCAATTGCACTCCTGGACGCGAACCGAGATGTGCACCTGCTCGGCCGGCACCAGATTCCATTCGAGGTTCGGCAGCGGCGGGAGCTCGGCCTGGTCGGGGCCCATATAGGTCCAGATCATCCCGTTGCGCTCCTTGCAGGGATAGGCCTTGATCCGCACCCGCTCCTTGAGGCGGCTGCGCACTGGCTCTGCCGGCATGTCAGTCACGGCGCCGGTGACGTCGAATTTCCAGCCGTGATAGACGCAGCGCAGCCCGCAATCCTCATTTCGCGCAAAAATCAGCGGCGCTCCGCGATGCGGGCAGGCCTGGTCGACCAACCCGACGCGCCCCTCGGTATCGCGGAAAGCGACCAGGTCCTCGCCGAGCAGCCGGATACGCTTCGGCTGTCCGTCCTTGGGAAGATCCGCCGACGGCAGGAAGGGAATCCAGTACAGGCGAAAGAGCTCGCCGAGCGGCGTGCCCTTGCCGACCCTCACCAGGCGTTCATTGTCTTCGCGCGAGAGCATGGGTTTGCCTCCTTCAGTTGCGTGTGGCCGGGCCCGCCGCGCCGCCGAGAAGCGTGGCGACACGGTCAGACAGTCCGAGATCGTGAGCGGTCCAAAGCGGATCGGATGCGGTGAGCGGCTTGCGTGGGATCGGAGGCTGCTTGCCCTCCTCCACCAGGCCGACGATCAATTCGATGCGCCGCCGCTCGAGCTCGCGCAGAGCCTCCTCGACGACGGCGGCTTCCGCCGTGCACCCCGGCAGCTCCGGATAGGCAAGGCGAACCCGCCACTGCCCCGGCTCGGTTTCGACCGCCTCCGCCTCAAGCAAATAGGGAATCGACAGCAGCTCACGCAGGTCCAAGTTTCAACCTCCCTGAACGACGTCTTCGCATGGCATTTGATACGTATACGTACTACATCATCGGAAGGCTGACAAGAGCCGAGGGCGACCCTGTCTTCCTCAGAAGAGGCTGGTGACGTGGTTCGCCACGGGGTTGAGGACGATCAGCCAAGCTGCTAACGGCTAGGGCGCAATTCGCAGAACGCAGCTGGGATCCGACAACGGCATGGCAGCCGATAAAGGCAAGCAGACAACCTCGGCGGCAGACGTTGCACGCGACTGGCAGCTCGAGGGTGGTGTCGGATTCCTGTTGCGTCTGCTGGAGGCCCGCTACGATGGGCTCTATCAAAGCATGACGCGCCAGAGCGATATCACGCCGCGGCAGTTCGGTGTGCTGATGGCGCTGTATCAGTTAGGTCCCCTAACCCCCTCCGTACTAGCGGACCGGATCAGTTGCGACCGCAACACGCTCAGCGAAATGCTGAAGCGCATGGTTGCGCGCAGACTGGTCTCGAAGAAAGACAATCCGGACGACCGCCGCTCGCTCCAGGTGCAAATCACGGCTAAAGGCGAGGATGCGCTTCTCGCCGTCATTCCGGCCGCCGCCGAGCTGCAAAACATCATGCTGGCCCCCCTTCGCAAGGAGGACCGCGCGCATTTCCTGAAATGCCTGCTGGCGATCGCGAAGGCTCCGCCGCCGGACAGTCCGGCCGATACCTGAAATCGCCGGCGTCCAGCGGCCCTAGGCCTGCACCTTCCCGAACATACCTGCAGCGGCAAGCGTCGCGATTGCGTCCGGCGACAGGCCCAGGATCCGCGACAGCACATCGTCCCGCTGCGCGCCGATCCCGGGAACTTGACGTCCCATCGGCGTATCGGCCCCGGACATCTGCCATGGCGCATTGACGCCGACGAAGTCACCGGCCCCGTCCGAGACGGTCCCAAACACCCCACGTTGGCGCAAATGGGCATCGGTCAGCGCCGCGCCCGGCGTCCGGTACTCGGCGCAGGGAACACCGGCGCGATCCAGCGCCGCGATGCATTCAGCAACGGTGTGGCGTTCGGTCCATTTCTCGATCACCTGCATCATGGCGGTCCAATTGGCGCCGCGCGCTGGAATGGTCGAAAAGCGCGGATCGTTAACCAGCTCTTCCTGCCCGGTCACCTCGCACAGCGCCGCGAAATTACGCGGCGTGACCGGGGCGATCAGGATATCGCCATCGCGCGTGCGGACCGGCCCATAGGTCGGGCGCGGCGCAAGGATCGGGAATTGCGCTTCCTGAAGCTCATAGACCAGCAGATTCAGCATGCAGTCCATCAAGGCTACATCGACGCGCTGTCCTTTCCCGGTACGCGTTCGCTGGACCATCGCGGTCTGGATCGCGGAATAGCCGAAGATGCCGCCGAGGATATCGGCGACAAAGATCGCGCCCGGCGCGGGACGCTCCCGGTCACCGGCATAACGCATCAGGGAGTGATCGAATCCGCTCTCGGCATGGACGATCATCGCATAGGCCGCGCGCTCGGCCGCTGGGCCTGACTGGCCATAACCCGAGATCGAGCAATAGATGAGGCGCGGGTTGATCTCGCAGAGCGTCTCGTAGCCTAGACCGAGGCGGTCCATCACGCCAGGGCGGAAATTCTCGACGAGAATGTCCGCCTCCGCGACCATTCGATGCACGAGCCTGATGGCGTCGGCATTCTTCAGGTCCAGCGCCAGGCTACGCTTGCCGGCATTGAGCTGGCCGAAATAGGTGCTGTGGCCTTCGCGCAGCGGCGTTCGCAGCCGCATGTCGTCGCCTTCCGGAGGCTCGATCTTGATGACCTCGGCGCCGACGTCCGCGAGCAGCCGCGCGCAGTACGGCCCGGCCACCATGATCGAGAAATCGAGCACGCGCACGCCGGCGAGCGGCGCCCTGTCGCCATCCTTCTGCATCCAATCTCTCCTATCTCGGCAGCCCGAGCGCGCGTTGCGCGATCAGACTGCGCTGAATCTCGTTGGTCCCGATGCTGATGACCCACATCAGCGAATGCCGCAGGTTTTGCTCGAAGCGACCGTTGTCGATCGCGCCCGGCATCTGCTCGGACAGCGCGGCACGCATGCCAAGAATGTCGAGCGCAGTCTCGCCGAAGCGCTCCATCAGCTCACTGGAGAACACCTTGCTGATCGCGCCATATTCCGGCGGCGTCACGCCGTCGGCGGCAAGTTCGGCGCAATGCATCATCAAGAGACGGCCGATCTCGATCTCTGACGCCAAGGTCGCCATCCTGTCGCGGATGATTGGATCATCAGCGAGAGACCGATCGCCTTGCTTCGCCATCACATGCGAACGCAGCTGCTCGAAGGCATGCGCGACCTTCAGGACGATCCCGCCACCAACCAGCCCGCGCTCGAAGGCCAGCGCGCCGGTCAACACTTTCCAACCACCATTGACCTCGCCAACGAGGTTCTCGGACGGGATGCGGACGTTGTCGTAGAAGATGTTGGCAAACGTGCCATCGTACATGGTCGCAGACGGACGGATGGTGATGCCCGGCGCATCCATCGGCACGATAAACATGCTGATGCCCGCGTGCGGCGGCTTCGCGTCCTTGTCGGTCCGCGCGGCGAGGAACATGTATTTCCCCCACCAGGTGGTGGTCCAGATCTTCTGGCCGTTGATCACCCAGTGATCGCCGTCCCTGGCCGCACTGGTGCGCAGCGCCGCAAGGTCCGACCCTGCCTGCGGCTCGCTGTAGCCCATGCCATGCATCGCTTCGCCACGCAGGATTTCCGGAAGGTATTTCTGCTGCTGCGCTGCCGTGCCGAACATCATCAGCGCATTGGCCTGGATCGCCGCACCGATCCGCGGCGCCTCGCCCCGCTCCATCGTCTCCATGAAGGCGATCTGCTCCAGCGGCGAGCGCGCCTGGCCGCCGAATTGCTCTGGCCATCCGAGCCCGATCCATCCGGTCCCGCCGATGTCGCGGGCGAAGGGCGCATCGAACTCACGCTTGGCGAACGGCCTTCCGTCGAATGCTAGCTTCGCATCTCCAGTCCAGTTTTGCTCGAGCCAGAGCCGGATCTGCTCGCGAAACGCATTTCCAGCGGCCCCGATGTCATATTGCGGCAGCCCGACGCCGCCCGCATCCAGCAGCCGCGCTGCCAGCCTGCTCTTGGCATCCGAGGCGCCGCCGAGCGCGATCGTATCGAGATGCACGCGCTTGAAGTGGATTGGCGCCTCGTGCTCTTCGGCATAGCCGATCGCACCGAACGTATGCTGGACCTCCAGCGACACCTGCCGCAGCGCATGACCGGAGAACGCCGATGCGCAATCGGCGAAGTAGCGCCAGCCGCCCTCGCCACCGTCATGCAGTCTGGCGGCATGGTCGAGGATCAACCTGACGCCTTCGAGCGCGATCAGGCAATCGGCCAGCTTGTGCTGGATGGCCTGGAACCTGCCGATCGGCTGCCCGAACTGGTGCCGTTCCTTGGCGTAGTCCACGGCGAGCTCAAAGGCACGCCGCGCCGCGCCGTGAGCGCGCGCGGTCAACATCGCTCTGCCCTTGATGCGGAGATGGTCGACATCGACTGCATCTATGGGAATGCACGTGAGCGGCGCTTCGTTCAGTCGGACCTCATAGAGCCCCCACGCTCCCATCGCGCGGGTTGCGACGCACTCGACACCGGGACCGTCAAGATTGATCAGCCCAAGCTGGGCCTGGTCTAGAACGACCAGAAGATGCGTCGCGCCTCCGGCAGCCTCGACAAAACGAAGCACGCCCTTTGCCTTGAGGTCCGTGACCTCAACCGCTCCTGTGCCGGCGTCCGGATCCAGCGCACCGAATGAGAAGGCGACGGTCGCCTCCCCGGAATGCAGCCGCTCCAGCAGATCCACCGCGACGTCGACCTGCGATCCGGAGATCGCAAGATTGGCGAGCGCCGCAGACCACATCGGCGCCGCGCAGCCGGCCCGGCCGAGTTCCGCCATGACGACGAGGATTTCTGCGAGCCCGCCTTCACAGCTCTTCGCACCGAGCGCGGCGACGCCCTGCCCAACGAGCTTGCGCCAGATCGCCGACACCTCGTCCGGCGAGGACGATGCGGTTAAACCGAGTGGAAGCCAATGCTCGTCCAGGAAACCGCGCAAGGAAACGCGCAGCATTCCTGCGACATCGTCATTCGACGCTTCGATCGCCGCCATGGTGAGGCCCGCGCTATGCCCGGCCGAATCTGGGCTTCCGCTTCTCCTTGAACGACATAGTCGCTTCCTTGTGGTCGGCAGTCTCGAACGTCACCTGCTCCAGCGCCATCGACGCCTCCAGCAGCATGTTGACGCGCTCCTTGACGATCTGGTTGATCGACAGCTTGGTCCAGCGAATGGCCCAGGTCGGACCGTTCGCGAGCTCGACCGCGATCGCGCGGGCCTTGGCCAACACCTCCGCGCGCGGCGCGACATGATTGACCAGCCCGATCCGCTCCGCCTCATTTCCTTTCAGGAGCGTGCCGCGGATCAGGAATTCCTTGGCCTTGTTGATGCCAACCAGCAGCGGCCAGATCACTGTGCCGCCGTCGCCGGCGACGAGGCCGACACGCGAGACGTGGGTGTCGCCGATCCGCGCGTCTTCCGCCATCACCGTGATGTCGCAAAGCAGCGCATGGGTCGCCGCAAGGCCGATGGCATCGCCATTGATCGCCGCGATGATCGGCTTGTCGAGCTCGAGCTGGCGGGTGACTCCGCGGCGGCTGATCATGGGATCGTGTACCTCGCCCTCTTCGAGCACGTCGCCGCCGGGCCGCTCGGACATCGCCTTGACGTCGCCACCGACGCTGAAGAAGTCGCCCGCCCCGGTCAGCACCACGGCATTAACGGCGTGATCGTCGGCGAGGTCGTCCCAGATCGTGCGCAACTCGCGGATCAGCTTCTGATTGATGGCATTGCGCGCCTGCGGGCGGTTCAAGGTCACGGTCGCGACCTTGTCCGCGACCTCGACCGTCAGGCATTCATACTTGGCGTAATTGGACACGTTTGCCTCCATTGTTATTGCTGTTTGAGTGCTGATTTGTTCGCGTAGCTTCGCGCTACCGGCGCATGCCCGGCTGCACGTCAGCCAATGCGACGTGAAGCGACATGGCCCCCGGGTCCTGTTCCAGCATGCGCTGCACGGATTCCAGGTGCGACCGCAGCAGCCGGCTCGCCAGCGCCACGTTCCGCTCACTGAGCGCCGCCAGGAACTGCCGCCGCTTCTCGGCCAGCCGTGCCATCGCGACCCCGCTTGAAGCGACCTTGGCGTAGACGAAGCGCATGTGGATCTCGGTGACCGAGTCCACGATCATCGCAATCACCTTGTTGCCGGTCGAGGCCGCCAGCAGCTTGTAGAACTCGCGCGAACATTCGACCCGGTCGAGCAGCCGCCCCTCCTTCGTCGCAAGCTCCGTCCGCTCGATATTGGCTTCCAATGCATCGAGATCGGCCCGGCGGGCATTGGCACAAGCCAACTGCACCACGAGGTCGAGGACGTGGACCCGCGCCTCCGACAATTCCCGCACCGAAATCGTCCCGAGGCTCAGCATGTCGCGCATGACCTCATTCATGCGGCGGGTGTCGCCTTGCTGGATGAAAGCCCCGCCCTTGACGCCCTTCTGCAGCCGCAGCACGCCGGCCATTTCGAGGCTGCGCAATGCTTCCCGCAGCACATTCCGACTGACGCCGAGCTGCTGAGCCAGTTCGCGCTCGGCCGGCAGCTTGTCTCCGGGCTTCAGCACGCCGAGCGCCAGTTGCTCGCGAATGCGCTCGCAGATCTCCTCGAACGTCCGCCTGGTGTGAATTGGCTTGAATGTCGGCGCGGCCGGGGAGCCGGCCGCACGATGATCGGTGGCCCGCTCCCGGCGGCTCGGCGAGGCGGCACGGGAGCGCTGCGGCGCGCGAGGGCTTGACTTGGTGCTCATGCGGTGAATTATTAAATGGATCACCCATTCAATGGAAGCCCTTTTTTAGCTTCCGGCAAAGAAAACGAAACGGGAGTTCGCATGAGTTTTTCCGAGGAGCAGGTCGCGTTCCGCGACAACGTGCGCAGAATGGTCGCCAGGCACGTGGCGCCGATCGCCGCCGAGATCGACGAAACCGACCGCTTCCCGCTCGAACTGGTCAAGCTGTTCGGCGAGATGGGACTGATGCAGCTCTGGGTGCCGGAGCGCTATGGCGGCCCGAATGGCAACCTGACTATGGCCTGCATCGCGCGCGAGGAGATCTCGAAGGTCTCCCCTGCCTGTGCGTCGATCGCCGCGCTCAACACCATGTTCATCATGCCGCTGCTGCATTTCGGCTCTGAGGAGCAGCGCAAGAAGTATCTGCCGATCATCGCCGAGGGCGGCGTCGTCACGGCAATCGCGATCTCGGAGCCGCAGGCCGGCTCCGACGTCGCCGCGCTCAACACCCGCGCTCGCAAGGACGGCGATAGTTATGTCCTGAACGGCCGCAAGCAGTGGTGCAGCTATGGTGTCGCCGCCGACTACATCGTGGTCATGGCGCGAACCAGTGACGGCGCCGGTGCGGACGGCATCAGCGCCTTCATCGTCGAGCCGAAGATAATGCCGGGCATCACGTTCGGCCGCCACGAGCGCAAGATGGGCTTTCGCGGCGCGCCCAACACGCCGATCTTCTTCGACAATGTCCGGGTCCCGGCCGAAAACCTCGTCGGTGAGGAAGGCAAGGGTTTTCGCGCGTCGATGCGCGCGCTCGACCTCAACCGACCGACCATCGGCGCGCAATCCGTCGGCCTCGCGCAAGGCGCACTGGATGCCTGCGTCGCCTACGCCAAGGAGCGCAAGCAATTCAAGAAGCCGATCGCCGAATTCCAGGGCGTGCAGTTCATGCTCGCCGACATGGCCATGCAGATCGAGGCGGCCCGCGCACTGGTTTACGAATGCGCCCGCGCCGGCGATGCTGGCGACTGGAAGCGCCTCAACGTGCTCGCCAGCATGGCCAAATGCGTCGGCAGCGACATGGCCATGAAGGTGACGACGGATGCCGTCCAGATCTTCGGCGGCTATGGCTACACGATGGACTATCCGGTCGAACGCATGATGCGCGATGCCAAGCTGACCCAGATTTTTGAAGGCACCAACCAGATCCAGCGCGTGGTGATCGCCCGCGAGCTGCTGCGATAGCGCGGATCGATTTCAAGAAGAAACAATTACAGGGAGGGACGACCTTGAACCATATCATGAACCGGGCGTTGATGGCCGGCGCGCTTTCAGCACTGCTGGCGGTACCTGCTTATGCTCAGAAAGCCTACGGTCCCGGTGCCAGCGATACCGAGATCAAGCTCGGCCAATCGACGCCGCTGAGTGGCCCCGCATCCGCGTTCGGCGCGGGCGCCGGGCGGGCGGTGGTCGGCTACTTCGAGATGCTGAACGCCAAAGGCGGCATCAACGGCCGCAAGATCAACTTCACGCAGCTCGACAATGCCTACAGCGCGCCGAAAGCGGTCGAACAATCGCGCAAGCTGATCGAGGACGTCGGCATATTGGCCGAGGTCGGCACGATCGGCACCGCGCCCAACGTCGCGATCCAGAAGTACCTGAACGCCAAGCAGGTGCCGCAGCTGTTCATCACGGCCGGCGGACGCCGCTTCAACGATCCCAAGGCATTTCCCTGGACTATCCCGCTCTATCCCGACTTCGAAACCGAAGGCCGCGTCGTCGCCAAGTACATCCTGACTGCAAAGCCGGACGCCAGGATCGGCGTCCTCTATCAGAATGACGACTATGGGAAGGACTACCTGAAGGGCCTCCGCGCCGGCCTCGGTCCGAAGGCCGAGCTGATCGTTGCCCAGGCCTCCTACGAGCTCGCCGATCCGACGATCGACTCGCAGATCGTGCAGCTGAAGGCCGCCGGCGTCGACACCCTGATCGAGCAGTCGTCATCGAAGGCCGCCGCGCAATCGATCCGCAAGGTTTACGAGCTCGGCTGGAAGCCGCTGCACGTGATCGGCGGCTCGACCGCATCGGTCGAAACGATCCTGAAGCCCGCAGGCCTCGAAGCATCGAAAGGACTGGTTACAACGCAATTCCTCAAGCAACCGGGCGACCCAGCCTGGGCCAATGATGAGGAGGTCAAGGCCTACAAGGAGTTCCTGAAGGCGTACGCACCTTCAGCCAACCCGGACGACTATTCTGTGCTCGTTGCCTATATGAACGTGCACGCCGTGGAGTTGGCGTTGCGCAAATGCGGCGACGACCTGACCCGCGAGAACCTCATGAAGCAGGCCACCTCGCTGAATGGCGAACGATTGCCGATGATGCTCCCAGGCGTCGCGATCAGCACCCGGCCCGGAGACTACACACCCTTCAGAGCTCTGCGGATTGCGACATTCGACGGAGAAAGCTGGTCCTTGACCGGCGCCCCGCTATCGGCCGACTAGACCAGACGTCGCGCGAGGCCGATCAGCCACGATCATCGGATTGCCGCACCTGGGCCCGCTGCGATCCCATGCATCGCGGCGCGAACAAGAGGAAACAGAAACAACGCGTCCGCCACTATCGCTGCCTCCATCCGATCGCTTCGCAAAAGCTCAAGGCGAGACGGCCCGCCAGCCATGTCGAGAACCGGACCGCCAGTCTGGATCATTGATTGGCAGCCGCACCGTCCAGTTCCGTACCGCGGTCAGCAGAAAGCCGGCGATCACCGCACCCGACGAAGCCGAACAGCATGTCGTGCACGTGCCAGTCGAGCGGCGCGAAAGCCGTTGGCAACGAGATGTCCCCGGCAAATACGGCGAGCCACGGCGGAATCATGACACCGGCCTGGATCGCGCCGAACAGGAAGAATGGGCTGAAGCCATAGGAGACCAGCTTCGGCCGTCAATACTTAGGCACCGTGGTCCGACCGATAGCCTAATGCGTGCGTGCAGCACCGACTGGCGTCAAGACCGAGATTCGGCTCGTCTCGATGTTCACCCGGTGCAGATACGGGAAAACCACCTCACGGACGCCACCTGTGCTTTCGTCACGATAGCTCACATGCGGCCCGTCATGACGATACCTCTCAAATTGGTGCCTGCGTTTCCACCTCTGTCCAGAGGCGGGCCTCCTTGTTCGTCATGAGTGCCCTCTTGCGGTTATGCTGCTGCCGGGCCCGGATCGTCATCCGACGTCCTTGCCTTTGCGAATGTTGGGGCACGGAACAACGGCACAACGTTCGAACGCGATCGTTCCACGTTCTCGATCAAGATGAAGTCCAGGCTACCGGCGGCGAAGTAAGGCATCCGGTCACCGCTCCTAAGGCCGATCAGCGTGGCCCCTAGTGCTGACAACACGGAGATGCGGCCACGACCGCAAGATTGGTCTTCAGGCCAGACAAGTTGAACCGACCTTCTCGACCCGCCCCAGTTCGTTCGGTAGGTGACCCATGATCCTATCCTCGCCAGCGAGCCGACATCCTCTGCGTCGTCGGACACGATCTCCGCCCGATTGACCTCGCCCATCAGGAAAAGTGCGGCCAGATCCCCTCGATTCCAAGCCGCGCGCGCGAGCCGATCGAGGCGAGGATAGTCCGACGCTGTCAACGCAACCTTCGGAAGAGAGAACACGGCGACCTCCTTCCGCTCGAGATCGATCGGCTTTAAAAGTGAAGCCGGCATCCAAGATTCTAAGGAGTGAAAAAGCCCGAGCGACGCAGGTAGCGGCTCGGCAAAAGGCCTACGAAACGGCGGCCCGCGTTGAGATACCGGCACGCGATGCGTGGATAGATTTCGACGACCCAAGTCACGGCCTTTGTCGAGCATAGTCTGTTGTCCGGAGCTCGGCATTGCGGCGAAAGCGCACACGCTGATTCAGGCGATAGATCGCTTCACCCTCTGTTCGCATTACGCCAAAGGTGGTGCGGTCAACGCAAGCGAATTGAATTGACATTTCCCTGCAAAGATCTTGCTATCATTGCATGGATATCGAGCTCGCCAGAACATTTGTCGAGATCGTCTCGAGCGGCAGCTTCATCAAGGCCGCCGATCGCCTGAATGTAGCGCAGACCACGGTCAGCGCACGCATCCGTCTCCTTGAGCAGCAACTCGGGCGGCCTCTGTTCGTTCGAAACAAGACCGGCGCCAACCTCACTCCAGCCGGTCAGCAATTCTTGCGCTTCGCCCCTAATTTCGTGCAGTTGTGGCAACGTGCAAAGCAGCAAGTGGCGGTGCCCGATGGCCACAGCGCCGTTTTGACGATCGGGAGCGAGGTCAGCTTATGGCAACCGCTTTTGGTCGATTGGGTCCGGATGATGCGGCGCTCCCATCCCGAGATCGCGCTTCGCGTTCATGTCGACGTTCCCCAAGATCTGGCCTCGCACGTTGCGGAAGGACTGGTGGATATCGCCATCATGTACGCTCCGCATCATCGACCGGGAGTCGGCGTCGATCTGCTGATGGAAGAAGAACTCGTACTCGTGACAACCGATCCCGAGAAACATCGCAACGGCGATCTCCAGTATGTCCATGTTGAATGGGGGTCGGAGTTCTCCCTTCATCATGCAATGAGCTTTCCGGATACGGTCCCGAGCCTGCTGACCAATCTCGGTCCGTTTGCCCTGTCCTACACCCTCTTGGAGGGAGGCTCCGGATACTTTCGAATGCACGCCATTCAACCCTACTTGCTGACCGGAGACCTTCATCTGGTGCCGGGAGCACCGCGGTTTTCCTTCCCGGTCTATGCAACGTACTCCACGAACGTTGATGCCGCCGCGCTGAAGGTGGCGCTTGCCGCCTTGCGTGCTGCGACGGTCGCGAAGAAATAGGAGCCCCGAGAGTTATATGCAGTCGCGTTTTTGCATCAATTGAGCAAATTAACTCGTTTGCCCAACGTACAATTCGTCGAGATAGTGGCACAGCGTGTGTCAAACGATTCCTGTCGGAAGGTATCGAAAATCGGGAGGGCATAAGCGCCGGCTAGGAGGGAGTGCCATGGCCTGCTCGAAGGAACGTCGTCTTGAAGGACGGCCGCCCATCATTCTTACGGAAATGGATCGAGATATCCTGTCTGGATTGCTTCGAGGTCGAACAATCGATACAGACACCGCGCGTCTTCTTCGCGAGGAGATCGATCGCGCCGACATCGTTCCGGAGGGCGTCGCGCCGAATTCGGTCGTCAGACTTGGATCTGAGGTGACATTCGTCGAGCACATAAATTCGTTTGCCCGACATGCCCGTCTTGTCGTTCCGGAGCAGGCCAGCGGACGCCACTGCCTGTCGATCCTGACCTCGGTTGGAAGCGCTCTTATTGGCCTTGGTCCCGGACAGTCGTTCCACTGGACAGAGCACGGCCGGGAACGAAGCATTGCAGTGCTGGAGGTCGGAAAGAGCCGACCATCTCGCCCAAGCATGACGCGCCGATTGCGCCGTCGTTGACCAGGGCTACATCACCCGCCCTTCTGGCGGTGACGCTTCCCGTCACGCCGCGCATCGGATGCTCGGTCGACCTCCCAAAGAAGCCAAACGAATGCAGCAGCAAGCCCGACGGCAACGGCGATGAGAACGAATGTCAAGGTCGGAGCGGTAAGCATCAACCTGTCGTCCCTTGAGAGCTTGCCGTCGGGAGTTCGCGTCACCATCAATGACCGCACGCATAGGGATCGGGGCTTCCGTTCGCGGCCCCGGGACCGATCGTATCGAGAAATTCGACTTGTTTGCGGTGAAGCAGCAGCAGATACATCAGCTTTGCGTTCAGCTTTGAATCGAAAATGTTCACAACGGCATTCTCGATCATATCCGCCAACCCGGCCTGATGGGCGCGGGCGAATGCGACGGCATTCCGGACGACGATACTCCCCGGATCGGACGCAACGGCTGCCCTACTCCGACGAACCATGTGCGCACCACCTTTCCTGATCATTTCCTTCTTGAGCAGAACGCAAATCGCAGCTTGCGCAAGTTCGGACTCGAAGATCAGGTCTGCGAGATGCTGCTTGATGGAACGGCCAACAGATGCAAAGGCTCCAATGCCTGCACGCTCGCCCTCGATAAGCTTTTGAAGAAAAAGCAGCACTTCTCCCCTGGACCAATAACCGATGCAAGCGGGGTCGCCATCGCTCATTCCATAGGTTGATGATGCGAGTTTGCCGCTGCCATTGTTTACGCCATCCTGCAACGAGGTTTTGTTCATGATGTCGTTCCCTCAAACGCGGATTTGGCCGTCAAGACTGCGCGATCGACGGCGCGTCCCGGCCACCCTGACTTGGCGACTTCCGCGCGTCGTTTGCAAATGAGAAGATTTGTCGGCTTTCAGCAATGACGTTGATATGTGAGACGCCGGAGAGAATGCTCTCGTCCTCCTCATCTTCCTGGGTCAGGTGGCTCAGCTATCAATAATGTTGCCGTCAAATGACGAGACTTTTCGTTTGTCGCCGTTAGCCTCCGGAATATGTTGATGCCGACCTGCGGTTTTCGTCGTTCATCACATTCGGCGTGACGGCAGACGGCCGCTCGCAAAGAGGGAGATCGCGCATGTACCAGAGGATTCTATTGGCTTTTGACGGCTCGGCGGATGGCCGCGAAGCGCTCGCTCAAACCCAAGGCCTGGCGTTGTCATGCGGCGCCACCGTTCATCTCCTCGCGATCGTCGACAGAACCGAAAGCATGCCAGTCGGCGAGGCGATGTCGTTCGTCGTTTCCGATGCCCAGCGGTTTGCGGTCCAGGCAGTGATCGACGAGGGTGTGCGACGCCTGCATCAAGCCGGCTGCGCAACAATGGGTGCCATGAGGTACGGCAGGCCATCCGAACAGATCGTTCTGGCCGCCAGGGAGATGAACGCCGATTTGATCGTGATCGGCCATCGCGATCAGGGAACCCTTGCACGCTGGTTGAACGGCTCGGTTGGCGAAACTATCCTGCATAAGCCGCCCTGCAGCGTGCTCGTCGCCGTAAAGCCTGAGAACCGCGCGGACAGCGTCAGGCCGTTTGAGAGACCCAAGACCAAAGAGAAGCAGAAGAGTTCGTGATCAAATCGTTTTCTGGTGCATGGATTCGGCGGGGTTTTGAGCGACATGCCTCCCTGTCGGAGCCGACCCTTCGACATCCGTGCGGCCCCTCTACTCGCAACGAAGAACCGTTTTGCTGCTGTGATCTCCGCTGGCAGTGCACCAATCGATAGACGCGCCCTCGGACAAGCCAATCAAGGCGGCTCCCAAGAGCGTCAACACCGAAAGGGCATTCGGTTTGGTGACCCTCTCTTCAGGAAGCACGAGAGTGATTTGGCTCTCTTTTCCGCTGATATTGTCGCGCAAACGCACCCGGGAGTGGACGGCGACGACATTGGCCGGAAGTTCGGCGTCCGGGACAATGGTGGCGCGAGCGAGTTCTCGCAGAAGATTTGAAGCGGCCGCGGACCGCCAGCGGTCGGTCAATGCTGCAGTGGCGACGGAGATCAGCTTTGCCCGGTCGGTCTCCGAGATCATTACCGGCGGCAATTCTGGCGACAGCCAATGGTCGGATTTTGCGTAAACCACGTTCGTCCTCGTTCCCGGAGGGCACATGCTGCCTAAGAGTTGGCGACGTTCGATCCGGCATGGCAAGCGACAAATATTGCGTGCTCGAAGCAGAAAATCTGATCGCTCGTCGGGAATTCCACGCGTCGTGGAGAAGTCGCAGCGTTCGTTTCTTTGATATGAACGGGCATAATTTATCGTTTGCCAAAGACGAGCGAAGGAAGGCGCAATGAGCGGGACGAAAGCCCGATCGTCCGTCGCGAACCATGGCGTTGCTAGGCCGGAAGAGGTGAACGCCCTTCGCGATGTATCCATCTCCGGCACCTTCGACTTGAGCACAAGGGAGGATCAAATGGAGATCGGCAAAACCTCCGTATTGTCGCCCAAATATGACGAGTTTCTGTTCGCGGTGATCTGCGAAGACGGCAACGGAATGCAGATCAGCGTCCTTTCCGCATTGACGCGAATCGATGTCGATCCCTGGGAGGAAGCGGCGTGTCTCGACGGAATGGCCGGGACTCGTGCACGGAAGCGCTTCGTTGCGGTGCTCGACAAAGTCTCCGGACAGAACTGGAGCGGTCCCCAGAAGGAGGAGGTGGCGTCGAGGTTGCTCGGACTGCTGCCGTCCTTCAAGGGAACCGCGAATTCCACACCGGCTTCGGAGATCAGCCTTCGTCTGCTCTTTTGCCTCGTGATTTGGTGGGGCTTCCTGCTCGCAACCGCCGTCTCGACCTATCACCACCACAGGGCGGATGGCGTCTCCACGAGCTACTCCATCAGAACAGATCCCGTGCGGAACAGCAGTAACGCGAGGATCGCCAAAGACTGACGTTTCCGTGCCACATCGATCGAACCCAGCAGTTGGCAGCCTTATCCTTCTCGGACCGTGGGCTGACGCTTCCGCCCTACCCGGCGCAGCGACTGCCGACCCTCGACTCTTGGCTAGTTCACCCGGCCTGCCTGATCGCAGCAATCGCCCGACCTTCATAGCAATTTTTGTGGTTCGTATGGACGATTAAATTCGTTTGTTTGTCCGGACGAGGGGAGCGAGGCTTCTGCCAACCAGGAGGTCGCTATGCCAGAGGACGGCAACGGTTCGGAAATCGTCGCACTGTTGTGGGGGCTTTGGGTCTACGGGTTATTCACCTTCTGGTTTGTGCATTTTTCATCGCTTGCGAAGGCAAAAGCCGCACAAAGATCGGGGCAAGCGATTTCGTCCTCCTGTGCGTCGGCACCGAGCACGCCAGCACGCTGCACAAATCTCGAAGCGTTGGCATCCCGTATCCTCGCGCGTTGCGGCGGGCTCGCCGTCAACGAGTTCCTCGACGAAAGAGTTGCAGCCTACGAGGCCATCGTCGCGGCGTTCGACGCCGGCGACCAGATGGCGCTTCTCAGACACGTTTCCCCTGCGGTCTATGCCGCATTTTCGGACGCGATCGCGGCGAAAGAGGATCGGATCGAGAAGACAGACACCGTGTTTGCTCTGGTCACGCCCCCTGAGGTCGTTGCCGCGCGCATCGACGACGCCCATGCCGAGATCTCCATCCGCTTCATCGCCGACTCTTACGAGCTTTCGGAAGGTGACCACGGGAGGCGCGAAGGGCGGCACAGGGTCGACGTCTGGACATTCGGTTGCGTCCTGCCAAGCAGCAGATGGCGCCTGATCGCGACGGAGGCCGGAAGATGACCAGAAACCGCGGATGCTTCGACCGACACGATGACGAGCACAATACCCCACACGAATGCGCGTCGCCCCCCTGTTACATGCACGAGGTCGACCCGGCTTACTTCGGATCGTTGCCCCTCGCCTTTCCGACGTCGGATTCGAAATCGGACGACCACCCGGAAGACGGCGCTCCAATGGACGCGCGTGCCTCATGGACGACATTGCTAGGCAGCGCGCTTTCACGGGCAATGAGCCGGATCACCTCGCTAACTGGCTCGAAAGACTGGGATTAGACCCGCTCGGCTCATCTTGAACCTCAAGGAAGATCGAAATGTCAGCTTCCCTGGATGTCTCTTCCCACGGGCATGCCCATAACCTGCCAACGAGCTGGCGGCGGTATCTCTATTCGACCAATCACAAGGACATCGGCACGATGTACTTCGTGTTCGCAATCTGCGCGGGATTGATAGGCGGGATTCTATCGGTGGTGATCCGGGCCGAACTGCAGGAACCGGGACTGCAGATCTTCAGCAACCCCCATACCTACAACGTCTTCGTGACGGGGCACGGCCTGATCATGATCTTCTTCACACTGATGCCGGCCATGATGGGCGGCTTCGGCAATTGGATCGTGCCGCTGATGATCGGCGCACCCGACATGGCCTTCCCGCGCATGAACAACGTGTCTTTTTGGCTGCTTCCGTCGTCGTTCGCGTTGCTCATCATTTCGATGTTCGTCGAAGGAGAACCCGGCTCGTCCGGAGCTGGCACGGGCTGGACGCTCTACGCGCCGCTCTCCACCGCCGGCCACCCTGGTCCGGCCGTCGATTTCGTCATTCTGTCCCTGCACCTGGCTGGCGCGTCCTCGATCCTCGGCGCGATCAATTTCATCACCACCATCTTCAACATGCGCGCCCCCGGAATGACCTTGCACAAAATGCCGCTTTTCTGCTGGTCGGTGCTCGTGACCGCGTTTCTGTTGCTGCTGTCGCTGCCGGTGCTCGCGGGCGCAATCACGATGCTTCTGACCGATCGGAACTTTGGGACGACGTTCTTCGCGCCGGAGGGTGGCGGCGATCCCGTGCTGTATCAACATCTCTTCTGGTTCTTCGGCCATCCGGAGGTCTACATCATGATTCTGCCCGGCTTCGGCATGGTCAGCCAGATCGTCTCGACCTTCAGCCGAAAGCCCGTGTTCGGCTATCTCGGAATGGCATATGCGATCGTGGCCATCGGATTCATCGGCTTCGTCGTCTGGGCGCACCACATGTACACCGTGGGCATGACCAGCAGCGCTCAAGCCTACTTTGCGGCCGCTAGCATGGTGATCGCGGTTCCGACCGGCGTGAAGATCTTCTCCTGGATCGCCACGATGTGGGGCGGCTCGATCGAGTTCAAATCGCCGATGCTGTGGGCGATCGGCTTCATCTTCGTATTCACGATCGGCGGCGTGACCGGCGTGGTCCTGGCCAATCCGGGCGTCGACCGATCGCTCCAGGATACCTACTACGTCGTGGCGCACTTCCATTACGTGCTGTCGCTGGGTGCCGTGTTCTCGATTTTCGCGGGCTGGTATTACTGGTTTCCGAAATTTACGGGCTACATGTATTCCGAAGTGCACGCCAAGTTGCACTTCTGGCTGACGTTCGTCGGCGTCAATCTCGCCTTCTTCCCGATGCATTTCCTCGGGCTGTCGGGAATGCCGCGGCGCATCGTCGATTATCCAGACGCTTTCGCGGGAATGAACCTGATTTCCTCAATCGGCGCCTACATCTCCGCAGCCGGGCTCGTCGTGTTCTTTGTCGGCACCGTTTACGCCTTCGTCCGCAAGTCAAGGGCGGCCGCCAACCCGTGGGGCAGCGGCGCGACTACGCTGGAATGGACGCTGTCCTCACCGCCGAGGTTCCACGAATTCGAGGTTCTCCCCCGAGTTCAGTGATCCGCAAGCCGTAACGCTGGCGCCTTGTCGCGCGCGATGCCCCGCGCAGGTTCGACCAGCTAGCTTGCATATTTCACATGTGGCGATCAATGGTCGGCCGCCGATGCACCTATGCTCCAACCGTGCACGCCAGAAAGGGCGAGTCTAGTTCCTGTCTCTTATACACATAGTTCGTCGGCAGCGTCAGATGTGTATAAGAGACAGCTCTCGCACGATCCCCGCGCGACACCGCCCTCGGTGTTGATGCGCTGGACAACGGTCGCGGCCGATAGCACGCCATTACCATGCCGGTCGATCACTTTGAGCTCGAGCGACGGAATGTCGTTCGAGGTCGCGCCGGGCGCGCTAGCGACGACCTTGCCCTTCACGGCACTACCGTCCGAGAGCTCCCAACTCGGTCCACCGTAATGCCGTCCAATCGACTTTCCGTCCAGCATGAGCGTCGCAATCGGCTCGCGCAATTGCCAAGTCAGCGCGCGAACTCTCGACTGGGATTTCCCAGCGTCCGGCTTGCATTCGTAGACCTGTGCTCCCTCGGCATGGAGAGTAGTGATGACGGTCCTGTCGCGCACCGTAATCGCCAACGGCTCTTGCGCCGCTGCCCTGCTGACGGGCCAGAGGGCAGCAAACGAAACGGCGTTGAACAACGCTTTGGAAATCTTCATCGGTTTTCTCGACTTGGTTGCAGTAATCGTATGGGTCGCCTGCCGGGGGCGAAGCCGGTGCGCCCGCCGACCTAGTCTAGCGCTCGCGCAAAACTTCCTGGCGATAGCGCAGCAGCGGCGAAAGCAGATAGCTCAGGACCGTCCGCGATCCCGTCTTGATCTCCACGGTCACCGCCATGCCGGGCGACAGATTAACGACCCTGTCGTCGATCTGCATTTCGGTGCGATCGAGCGAAATGCGCGCGCTGTAGTTCAGTTCCTGTCCCTTCGGCTCGCTGGTTTCGCTCTGCGTCACCAGACTCCGATCGTTGGCGCGATCGTGCTGGCGATCGCGGACTACAGCATCTTGCGAGACCGAAAGCACCTGACCATGCAAGAGCCCATAGCGGGTAAAATTGAAGGTATCGATCTTGATCTCGGCTTGCTGCCCGGCATGGACAAAGCCGATGTCGTGATTCGACACCATGGCTTCGATTTCCAGCCGGCTGTCGCTCGGTACGACCACCAGCAGCGACTGCGCCGGCGTGACCACGCCGCCGATGGTGTGGATCGCGAGCTGCTGCACCACGCCGTCGACGGGAGCCGTCAGCTGCTGGAGCCTGGTCCTCTGCTCGGCCTTGATCAGGTCCTGCGCGAGCCCGTTCGCCTTCTGCTCGGACTTGGCCAGTTCGTCGGAGAGCGTATGCCGATACTCCGCCACCGCCTGCCCGCGGGTCTCGCGGATCGCTGCGATCGCCGCCTCGGTCTCATGCAGATGGCTATTCTGCACGTTGAACTCTTCCTGTTGCTCGACCAGCAGCTGGAGCACCTCGAAATAGCCGAGCTTCGAACCCAGCTCCTTCTCGACCAGCGTCTTACGAATGTCGACGCGCGACTGGATCACCGGAATGATCGTCTCAAGCTTGTGGATTGTCGCCGATGCTGTGGCTTGCTCGGCCTCCTTCTGCGCCTGCTGGCGCAGGAGTGCCGCGATCTTGGCGCGATGCTCGGTCACCTGGTTTAGCAACAACTGACGCTGGGTCGCAACAAGTTCCGGGTCGGCACCGGTGGGCGGCATGAAGTCGGCAGCGGGATCGTCGCTGCCGGCGAGCGCGGCGCGCACGCGCGCGATGTTGAGCCGCTCGGCCAGCAGATCGTTGCGCAAATGATCGCGCTCCGCCGCGTTCACGGTCGGGTCGAGTTCGATCAGCACGTCGCCGGCCTTGACCACCTGCCCGTCCTGTACCCTGATCGACCGCACGACGCTGGTCTCGAACGGCTGCACCACCTTGGTGCCGCCGCCCGGCAGGGTTTTTCCGGTCGCCGAAGCCACGATGTCGATGGTGCCCCACCAGGCCCAGAGCAAGGCCGCGCAAAACACCAGGGCGATGCTGGCCGCGGTCGCCCGGCCGACCGGCGACGGCGGCGTCTCTACGATCTCGAGCGCCGCCGGTAGGAACGCCAGCTCCTCGCTGCTTCTGCGTTGCGCAGGGCGGAACGGGATCACGCGTGGCGCGGATCCGGCGGCAACAGCCGCTTCAGACGACTTCATGGAACCCTCCTTGCAACCGGTGCAGCGACGCGTAGCGGCCGCCGGTCTTGATCAGCGTGTCGTGGCTGCCGTCCTCGACCAGGCGACCGCGATCGAGCGTGACGATGCGGTCCGCCCCGCGGACAGTCGAGAGCCGGTGTGCGATCACCAGCACCGTCCGCCCCTTGGCGATGTCCTTCATGTTCTGCTGAACGATGCGCTCGCTCTCGTAGTCCAGCGCGCTGGTCGCCTCGTCGAAGATCAGGATGCGCGGGTCGCCTACCAGCGCCCGCGCGATGGCAATGCGCTGCCGCTGACCGCCCGAAAGCGTCGAGCCGCGTTCGCCGACCACGGTGTCGTAGCCCTCGGCAAGTTCGAGGATGAAGTCGTGCGCGCCGGCGAGCCGCGCCGCCGCAACGATACGTTCCATTGGCATCGCCGGATCGGCAAGCGCGATATTGTCGCGCACCGAACGGTTGAACAGCACGTTCTCCTGCAGCACGATGCCGATCTGGCGGCGCAGCCACGCTGGATCGGCCATGGCGAGGTCCATGCCGTCCACCAGCACCCGCCCTCGCTCCGGGATGTAGAGCCGCTGCACCAGCTTGGCGAACGTGCTCTTGCCCGAGCCCGAGGGTCCGACGATGCCGACGGTCTGGCCGGCCGGCACCTCGAAAGAGACATCGTGCAGCGCTTCCTGTCCGTCAACGCGGTAGCGAAACGAGACGTGATCGAATTTGATGTCGCCGCGGATCGACGGCAGCCGCGCCCGCCCGGCCGAATAGGTCGACTCGGCGGTGGTGTTGAGGATGTCGCCGAGCCGCGCGATCGACAACCGTGCCTGGTGGAAATCCTGCCAGATCTGCGCCAGGCGCAGCACCGGTGCACTCACCCTGCCGGCCAGGATGTTGAAGGCGACGAGTTCGCCGACCGAGAGATCGCCGCCGATGACGAGCTTGGCGCCGCAATACAGGATGCTGGCCGTGACGATCTTGCTGACCAGCTGTACCGTCTGGCTCGCGCTGTTGCCGAGACTGAGGACCCGGAAGCTTGCCGCCACATAGCCGGCCAGTTGCTCTTCCCAGCGGCGCTGCATCTGCGGCTCGACCGCCATCGCCTTGAGTGTTTCGATGCCGCTGACGCTCTCGACCAGAAACGCCTGGTTCTCGGCACCACGCCGGAATTTCTCGTCGAGCCGCCGCCGGAACAGCGGCGTCGCCCCGGCCGATATCGCGATATAGAAGGGGAACGAGCCGATCACGATCCACGTCAGCAGCGGCGAATAGAAGTACATCACGCCCAGGAAGACGAACGTGAAGAACAGGTCGATCAGCAGGGTCAGCGCCGAGCTGGTGAGAAAATTGCGGATGTTCTCCAGTTCGCGCACCCGCGCCACCGAATCTCCGACACGACGGGCCTGGAAATAGGCCAGCGGCAAAGCCAGCAAATGGTGAAACAGGCGTGCGCCGAGTTCGACGTCGATCCGGTTGGTGGTGTGGGAAAACAGATAAGTGCGCAAGATCCCCAGCACGGTCTCGAACACCGAAATCGACACCAGTCCGAGAACCAGGACGTCGAGGGTGGCTAGCGACCGGTGCACCAGCACCTTGTCGATCACCACCTGGAAGAACAGCGGTGAAACCAGGCCGAACAGCTGCAGGAAAAGCGATCCGACCAGCACCTCACCGAGCAGATGACGATATTTGTGAATCGCGCCCAGAAACCAGGCGATGTCGAAGCGGCGGGTGATATCCGACAGACCGGCGCGACGGGTCATCAGGATCAGTTGACCGTCCCAGACCGAAACCAGTTCGTCCCGCGTCATCAGTGCGGGGCGGGACGCCGGCGCTTGCACCAGAACCTTGCCTTCGGCGGCCTTGGCGACCACCAGGAATCCGCCGTTGCGCAGGGCCGCGATGGCGGGCAAGGGCGTGCTGCCGAGCCGAGACCAGTCGGTCCGGCAGGCACGTGCCTTGAGCCCGAGGCCTTTAGCACACCGGAGCATCTCCGGTGTGCTGATCTTCTCCGTGCCCAACCGATGCGCGATCTGTCCGGCATCGGCCGCAATCCCCTGGAGATGCAGCAGCGTCACAAGGGCTTCGAGACCTTGATCGACCGGCCCCGTGCTGTTGGTTTCGTTGCTCACGGATGTTCTCCAGGTGATGTTGCGTCAGGCCGCGTGCGGCTGCGTCAGCGGCGGCTGCTGGCCAGGTGTAGGATCGGCAAGCGGCATGCCGCCGAGTGCAGCCCCCGTCGAGACCAGGCTTGAGGCCATGAACTGGCCCAGCAGGGCAGCGCTCGCCATAGACGAAGCGTTACTCATGGCACTGCCGGGATGCATCACCGCCTGGAATTGGAGGTTGTTGCCGGTGCCACCGTCGAGAACATCGGTTCCGCCATTGCCAATCAGGGTGTCATCCCCTGCGCCCCCGCTCAGAGTGTCGCTGCCGCGGCTGCCGATCAGGATGTCGTTGCCGTCGCCGCCATTGGCGATGAACTGCATCGCCCCTCCGAGCCCGAAGGCGTTGATGACGTCATCGCCTTCGAGGCCGTTGATCACGATGCGATCGTTGGCCTCGAAGCCGGTGATCGTGACGTCGGTAGCCAGACCCGACACCGTGATCACGCCGTTGTTGTCGTTGATCGAGATCGCGTCGTCGCCATTGGTGGCGTTGATCACGACCGTGTCGACTTGACCGTCGCCTTGTCCGCTACCGATAGGCGCGGACAAGTCGATCGCAACGCGCTTCACGTCGGTCTTGGACAGGTCGCCCACCGCGATGGTGTCCGCACCACCCAGCGCGTTGACATCGATGTTCTCGATGTGATCGAGATCCATGGTGACGACGCCGATGTCGCGGCTGAGGATCGCATGGCTGCCACTGGCCGAGATATCCATGCTCTCGTTGACGTTGGCGCCGTTGAACAGCAACGTGTCGTTGCCGGCCTCTCCGTCCACGGTGTCGCTGCCATCGCCGGGGTTCCAGACGAAGGTGTCATCGCCGGCGCCCATTTTCGCCAGATCATTGCCGCGCCCGCCAATGACGGTGTCGTTGCCCACGCTGCCGGTGATGGTGTCGTTGCCATCGCCGCCGTTGAGGGTGAGACTGATCTGGCTGCCGTGGACTCCGGAAGCGTTGATGATGTCGTTGCCGGTGCCGCCATTGACGACAAGCCGATCGAGCCCAGCGTCCATACCGCTGACCCTCACTTGCGCCGCCAATCCGTTGACGGCGACCGACGAGCCCGTGCTGACGACGCTGATGCGGTCGTCGCCGGCGGTGCCATTGACGTTCACGGTGTCGGCCACGCCGTCGCCCTGACCGCTACCCGGCGTCGCCGACAGGTCGATTGCGACCTGCTTGGCGTCGGTTCCGGAGAGGTCATTGACTGTGACCGTGTCGGCGCCGCCGAGGGTAGCGAGCTGGATGTGCTCGATGCCGCCAAGATCCATGGTCACGTTGCCGACATCTCGGAACAGCCTCACCCGCGAGCCATTAGCCGAGATGTCGATGTTCTCGCCGACATTGGCGCCGTCGAACACCAGCGTATCGGTGCCTGCCCCGCCATCGACCGTGTCGCTGCCGTCGCCCGGATTCCAGACGAAGGTGTCGTTACCGTTGCCAAGCGACGCGACATCGTTGCCGCGACCGCCGATCACGGTGTCGTTGCCCTCGCCGCCGATCAGTCTGTCGTCGCCCGGGCTTCCGGTGATGGTGTCGTTCCCGACACCGCCATCGATGGTGAGGCCGATGACACCTGCCGCAAGACCAGCGGCGGTGATGACGTCGTTGCCAGCACCACCCTCGACGATGAGCTGGTCGTTGGCCCCCTCTGATCCGGCAAGGGTAACCGTTGCGGGCAGGCCGGCGACCGTGACCGAGCCTCCCGCTCCCGCCACCTGAATGTTGTCGCTGCCGTTGGTGCCATTGACGGTTACGGTATCGGCCGCGCCGTCGCCCACGCCACTGCCAGGCGTGGACTCGAGATCGATCGCGACCTGGGTGACGCCGGTTCCGGTGAGGTCGCCGACATTGATGTTGTCGGCGCCGCCGACCGCGTTGAAATCGATGTGCTCGATGCCGTTGAGATCCATCGTGATACTGGCGACGTCGCGGCTGAACTTCGCCCGGCCATGGTTGGCGGTGATGTTGATGTTCTCGTTGACGTTGGCGCCGTTGAAGACCAGCGTATCGGTGCCGTCCTGGCCTTCGACCGTGTCGCTGCCGTCGCCCGGATTCCAGATGAAGGTGTCGTCGCCGGTACCGCCGAGCAGGCTGTCGTTGCCGCGGCCGCCGATGATGACGTCGTTACCGGCTCCGCCGATCAGCGTGTCGATGCCGTCACCGCCGGTAATGGTGTCGTTGCCATCGTCGCCGTCGATGGTGAGATGGATCAGGTTGGCGAGGCCGTTTCCTGCGGTGAAAACGTCATCACCGCCGCTCATGTTAAGCACGAAGTTCTCGGTGGTTCCGATATCAAGCGAGAACGGCGCAGGGCTAATCCGATCGAAGCGCACGCGTGTGCCATTGGCCGTGATCGAAAAGACTTCGGCACCGTTGCCGCCATTGACTTCGGCGGTATCGATGCCGTCGCCGCCTTCCATCAGGTCGGTGCCCTCGCCCGGGTTCCAGATCATGCGGTCGTTGCCGGCCCCGCCGAACATCTGGTCGTTGCCGGTGCCGCCGGTCAGGGTGTCGTTGCCGTCCCCACCAAACAGGAGATCGTCCCCGCCCTTGCCTTGCAGGATATCGTTGCCGGCGCCGCCGAACAGCTGATCAGTGCCCGAGCCCCCGATCAGGATGTCGTTACCCGCGCCGCCGAATAGTTGCACGGCCGGCATCGCACCATTGGCTTCGTCGACCGAGATCGTGTCGTTTCCGGCCTGACCGAACACCTGGATCGTCGCGGTGTTGGCAACCGTCGGTCGGCCGCCGAGGATGGTCACCGCGCCGCCGTTGATGAGAATGTTGCCGGCCGCATCGCGGCTGGCGACGATGGAGTTGTCGAGGGCGTCGTCGAACACCGTCAGCACGCCGGAGCCTGCCGAAAAACTGGCTGTGATTGCCATCGTAGCGGTCCTTTCGGGAATTGATGAATCAGCGCGAACGCTCATTCCTGGGGTGGTGGTTTCGTTGGTGCTTCGTACGGATCTGTTCTCGTCGTGGTATGCGTCTCCACCTGTCCCGACGCGGGTGAGCGCGGCGGAGACCGTGGAAGGCGCCCAGAAGGCATGGGCCGGGCAAAACGCTCGATCTGGTAGCCATTGTCACCTCCGTAATCTTGACGCGCGCATGCACGGCTGCGGGCCACCAGAAATGGCGGCCCTGCGCTACGGAAGTATTTCAGGCAAGGGTAATCGTGTTACGGCTGTAACCTGGCGTGCGTACGCAGGCAGCGGTCCAATGCCGCAGCAAGTTCGGCGTTATCCAGTGGCCAGTGCAGCACTTCGGAGATGCCGGCGTCCGTCAGCAAATCGACGCTGACATCGGCGGCCGTCGCGACGGCAAGCAGCACAGGCTGCAACGGCGATACCTCGTGCAGGGCTCGCGCCAATTCCACCCCGCCCTGGGGCCGCGAGGCCTGACCGACCAGGATGATATCGAATCGAGCGGGGTCGGAACGACATGCCGCAAGGGCATCCGCCGCCAGCTCAAACCCGACCGGCTCGTACCCGAGCGCCGCCAGCTTCTCTTCATCGCGCAACAAACGATCTTGCTCGCTTTCGACGATCAACACCGTCTCGCCGCGTCCAAGCGAAAGCGCCGGCAACTCGTCAGCCGCGATGGAGTCCGCCGCCACGGCGGGCAGCCACACTTCGAACCGGCTTCCACAGCCGGGTTCGCTCTGAACGTTAATGGCGCCATCATGATCGCGGACGATCTCGCGAACCGTTGCGAGACCAAGGCCAGTTCCTGCCACGCGTGTCGTGAAGAACGGCTCGAACATCCGCCGCGCCACGCGTTCATCGATTCCGCTCCCGTTGTCGCTGACGGAAACGCATACGTAGCGCCCCGGAGAGAGCCCACCGTCGCTCATCTCCACGAAAGCGGCCATCTGTTCTTGTTTCACGGCCACGCGGACACAACCGCCATCGTTCGTCGCTTGCGCAGCGTTGGTGCAGAGATTGAGGATGACCTGCTGGAGCTGCGCCGGTTCGCCGGACACGGCGACGTCGGCCGGAACATCTTCGAAGACAAGCTCTACATCCGACGGCAACGAGGCACGCAACAAAGAGGCCGCCTCGTCGAGCAAAGTGCACACCTGAACTGGACGAGCACGCCCGTCGGTCCGACGGCCGAAGGTCAGGATATTGTCGACGAGGTTGCGACCGCGCTCGGCGGCCCGGCGTATCTCGTCGATGTGCTGTGCCGGTTTGGAACCGCGGGTAATTTGCGGCTCCGCCATCTCCGAATAGCCGAGGATGGCACCGATGATATTGTTGAAGTTATGCGCGATCCCGCTGGCCAGCGATCCTATCATCTGCATGCGACGTGCACGCTCCAGCCGCACGGCAAGCTTGGTCCTTTCGCGCTCCAGAAATTCGCGCTCGAGCGCATTAGCTACGGCGTCACTGGCAAGCCTCGCGAGGGGGATAGGAGAGATCTTGTTCCGTATCGGGCGGAAGCGGTCAAAACCCATGATGCCCCGGACCCGACCTGGCCGAATCAGCGGCAAACAGGCCCACGCGCGCACGCCGGTACCGGCCAATGCATCCCTGATAGCGCCGGGCGGCAAGGCGCTCGCGTCGGCAATCGTGACGCCGTCTCCTGCGCCGGGCTGCTCGGCTACCGCCAACGCCCGCCGAGGCCAACCTGGCGGAAACGTCACTCCGTCCTTCGACCATGCGTGGACCCGGATCGGCCTCTCGTCCAAAACCACATACGCGCGATCCGCGTCGATGATCCGACTGAATTCAGCCAGCACCTGCTTCAATCGCGTCCCGGTTTCGGCCGGGGAGCAATTGATTAGATGCGTCGAATTCTCGGCAATGACGTGTTCGAATTCTGCCCGCCGACGCAACGCCACCGCCCGAGCTCGCAGCCGAAGGCCGAGAATGACGAGCATGACGAGCAACAGCAGGGAGGCAACGTAGAGCAGCAGCCGATAGCGCTGCTCTCCAGACTCAACCACGGATCGATGGCGAGAAAACAGCTCGCGAGTTCTCTCCAAGGCTTGCGTGCTTGCCACGGCGATGAAGGCCTTCAGCGTTTCATCGACCGCTGGGAGCTGCTCATAGAGCAGCCGTGCATGCGCCAGCATCGCGCGCGCTGATTCCGCGTCCGGTCCAGTGGTGGGCGTTTGCTGCGCAAACTGGTCGATCCTTTCCTGGAGCGCTCGCATCGCGCCGGATGAAGTGTCTCGCGACAGGTGGAGGATCGCAGCCGCCAATGCGCCCGTCGCCGGCGCGAGTTGCACGTCGTTGGCAAGGAACGCCGGGCTCGTGCTGAGCAGGCCCACATAGGAGAGCGAATTCTGCAGCAATGCGTTGCTGGTCTTGAAACGCTCCAGCAGCTCTTCCTGCTCGGCAACCGCCGACGCTAGCTGGTCAATTGGCTTCGTATCGAGACCTTCGGCCCGTGCGTGAGACCGGAGCCGACTGAGCGCATCGTCCATCGCTCGCGCATCGGCAGTAAATGCATCGTAGTCACGAAGCAGGCCAGCTCGCGCCTGAAGCACGTCGCGGTGAAGCGAGGCCTCGGCAAGCGCATATTCGTCGAGCGTCTGGAGCGTCACTGCATAGGCGGACGCGTTGGTATCTATGCCGCGCAACAAAAGCCAGGTTAGCAGCGCGAGCAGAAATGAAACCCCGAGAATGAACGGCAGATTCCTCATGGGATCGGCGAGCCAGTGCGCTGTGTGGCCGTGGCCGGCCTTACGGCTCGACCTCGATATGTCCCGGTCAGCGTGTTGAGGAAGGCGACGATGGCGGTAGTTTGCTGATCGGTTAAAATGCGGTCGAGTTGGGCGACGCCCATCGCTTTGACCGCCTCCGGCAACGTGGCCGCGCTGCCATCGTGGAAGTATGGCGCTGTCGTCGCCACATTTCGCAAGCTGGGCACGCGAACCAATGCCGGCTCCGGCGAGCCCAACGGATGGAAGATGCCGTGCCGCTGAAACAAATTGCCGCCAACATTGACACCCTGATGGCAGGCGATGCAGCCGAGCGATTTGAAAACCTGATAACCCGACAACTCGTCCGGCGTCATGGCGGTGGTTTCCCCGGCAAGCCATCGGTCGAAGCGGCTATCTGGCGTAACTAATGTCCGCTCGTATGTCGCGATCGCATCCAGTATGGCGGCGACATCAGGCTCCCTTCCGTAGGCATCACGAAACTGCCCCACGATTTCGGGGTCAGCACGCAGTTTGCCGAGGGCTTCGTCAACGCTCGACGCCATAATCGCTGGATTGCGAAGACTGCCCTCAATTCCTTCTTCCAACGAGCGGAAATTTCCCTCCCAATTCAGGCGGAAGTTCAGGCTCGCATTGAAAACCGTCGGCGTATTGAGGGCGATCGGTTGGCCTTCACGCGTATCGTGGATCCTGGCGCTGGCCCCATTGGTTGCTATATCGTGGCATGATGAACAACTGTGTGTATTATCATGAGACAGACGCCGGTCGCCGAACAATCGTTCTCCGAGCAGGGCACGCTGTGGTTCTTGTGCACGTGGCATGGGAATTGGCGTGATAGGCTCGCGGTCGGCGCGCGCCTCGAAGCTCGGCGATTGAGCGTTTGCCGGCGAGAACGCGCTGGGACAAACGAGCGCCAGCAGTAGACACGCGAAACCGCAGCCGTACACGGCTGCCGTCGTCACCGGCGGTGCCGTTGAAGGAACTGGATGCAATGATCGGCTCATCACTGAATGACCCGGGTCCTCGCGGAAGCGCTGATCGCCAAGTGTGCGTCCTCGTCGTGGAAGATGATCCTGCCTTGCAGCGCATGATCCTAAACTATTTCGCGGAGAACAACATCCGGACCCTGGCAGCAAGTAATCGGCAGGAAATGGTCAGTCGGCTTGGCAGTGCCGAGGTAAATCTGGTGATCCTTGATCTCCGGCTTGGATTAGAAGATGGACTGGATCTTCTGCGGGAGATCCGCTTGAACTCCGAAGTGCCCGTGATCATCATCACGGGTCACCGCCGCGACGACATCGATCGCGTGGTCGGTCTCGAGCTTGGCGCCGACGATTATCTGACGAAGCCATTCAACCTGCGCGAATTGCTCGCGCGTGTTCGCGCGATCTTGCGCCGGTTCGATGCCGGAAGGGCCACGCCGGCGCGCGATCCAGAGCGCGGCCGATTTCGATTTTCTGGCTGGCAGCTCGACCGCAGGATCCGGCAGCTTACCGACCCGGCTGGTGCCCCCGTCGCGTTGACAAAGGGCGAGTACGCGATGCTGCTGGCCTTTCTCGAAGCGCCACAACGTCCGCTTAGCCGCGAGCACCTATTGCAGGCGACCCGCGTTCACGAAGATGTTTTCGACCGCAGCATTGATGTGCAGATTCTTCGCCTGCGGCGCAAGCTCGAGCGCGACCCGAGCGCGCCGCGCGTGATCCAGACCGAGCGCGGCGTCGGATATGTATTCGCCGTTCCGGTAGAGCGGGTCTGACGAGGCAATTGGCGACCAACCCGGGAGTTTCACTCGCGCAACGTCTCCACTTCCGACGCAGTTGGGGGGACGAGCGCCTCGCCATGGGTCAGGCCTCCGCGGACGTGCACCGGTCACTTAATGATTGCCTTCGGCGACCTAGTCCGGTTAGGCAAGCAATCTAATTGGCTCAACCCGATCACCGACCCAGGAACTAAGCATCTGGTGGAAGAGAGTGGCGGATTGCCACAGCGTGCGGTGATAGAGCTGCCCCTTCGTGGAGTTTGGCGCGACCTGCTCGCAAAGATCGAGCCCCATCGTCAAATGGTGCATGTCGACATCGGCATGTACACCTCCGGGCCCATCAATAACTAATGCAAATCTGCTCGCGTTGACCGTCTCAAGATTTTTCTTGATCTCCCGGTGCACACGTCGTGCACACGCCACACACTAACCGATTGATAAACTTGAACTCTCGCTCCAATCCATCATCGGGGCGACGGAAAATTTCCATGTCATCTCAATTGCGTAGCCGTAACATCGGTTCGATGCAACATGATGTTTCGGAACGCTGCCCCGGCGGAACAGGCCCGGCCCAACCAAAATATCGAAAACAACCCCATGCAAAGTAGCTTCGCCATTACGAGGAGCTCAGCGCAGAGGCGGTCAGGATTGTACCGGCTACCCGGGAAGTCGACAGACATCCGGATGCAGCAGCGGCGCCTCCCTGATCCAGATTTTCGCGCCCTGCGGGCCAGTCGTCGCTTTCAGGTCGACGCCAGCGGGTAGCCGACCCCAACCCTGCGGCTGCAGCGTCTCGCCCCCGATCGTCAGCCCCCCCGATAGAACAAAGAACTCGAGCCCGCGCGCGTTCGCAAGGCTGATGACTTCACCCGGCCGCCAGTCTTCAAGGCGGACCTCCTCGTGGCCGTCGTCAAATAGCACGCTGACGCTGCTTGCACCGGGGCGCGGCGCAACCTGTTGGCCCTCACCTGGCTGACGCACGACCTGGGTCCGGTCCTCGTCCCGGAACTGCCAGAGCCGCACGAAGATGGTACAGCCGTCCTTCGAGGCGGGGACGTGTGACGTCCCCGGAGGGTTGCGGAAGTAGCTGCCCGCGGGATAGTCGCCATGCTCATCCTGAAAAATACCTTCAAGGACGACAATCTCTTCTCCGCCGCCATGCGTATGACGCGGGAAGGCGCTACCGGGAGCATAGCGCACGATCGAGGTGGCGCGCGCGACTTCGCCGCCGATGCGGAACAGCATGCGCCGATCCACGCCGGCCGACGGACTGGCCACCCAGTCCAGTTTCGAAGCGTGAACGATAACGGGCTTCGACAGATCATCGTTGATGCGCATCGTTACTCTCCCTCAGGTGGCACCATCCAAAACCCACCGCTTTGCCATTTCAGATCGCTTGACCAGTGCAGGTCCCTCAACCAGGACAGGTTTAGATCCCCGCGAGCGGAACGCCACTCACCGCATTCTGCGGTCGTCGTGACGCGATCAGCCGCCGCGCCTCGTCGGCTCGACCACTGCGCAGCAAGGCGCAAGTCACCGAGTATTCCAGCAGGTCGCGCTGGGCGCGGCTGCCTCCAACCCTTTCATGGGTTGCCAGGACGGGCCTTAGCTCATCGACGACCCGTGCCCAGTCGCCCTTGGCCAAACCATCGAAGCCGCGCGCGATGGGCACCACCATGTCCGCGGCGGGTCCCTTCGGGTTCTCAATGATGCCAGCCAGAGCCTCCGCATCGCCGGCCATTGCAAAGGCGAGCGCGCTGTGCATGTCGGCAAAGATGATCCCCGAGTTGGGAAACCACTTCGCCGCATACTGGCTGATCTCGCTCCACAGTTCCGGATGTCGCGGCTCGCCTGCCATCTCCGCGCGCGCAAGGAACGACGCGCAATCGGTGAGGACATTGATTTGCGGCCCCCACGAGCCGCCCGGATGCAGCGCCTCACGATAGATCTTCCAGGCTTGATCCCGCCTGCCGGTCTCCAGCGACCACAGGGCAAGATGCCAACTGATATGGCAATGCAGTTGCCCCTCGCGTGGGTAGACGGCGTTCCATTGCTCGAGGTAAGCTAGCCCCTCCTCGCGCTGTCCTTTCTCATAGAACAGATGGGCCTTGATATGCGCAGCGTGAGCGTTGCGGGGACAACCACGAAGTGCGGTCTCGATATTCCTGAAACCACTGTCGAGCCTGTGCAGTTCGATTTCCGCAAACGCGAGCACCGTTCGAAACCACCAGTCATCGCCGTAATGGGTTGCAAGCGGCTCCAGCATCGCCAGTTGCTCAATCTCGCGGCCGGACTTGCCCGAGAAGCCGATCAAGCCGAACACACCGGTGGCCGGTGCCAGCACCATGGCATCGCGCGGCCAGTGCTTCATATGTTCGGCGATCGCCGAAACCGCCGCAGCGCCTTGACCACTCAGGATCTTGGCAAAGATCGCAATATGACCTTGCTCGCGCGAAGTCGTAGCCGGCGCCAGCGCGATCGCGCGTTCGAGCGGCGCTTTGGCTTCGTTGCCGCGACCGAGCAGTTGCAGGGTTCGCGCAAGCGCGACGTGCGCCAGCGCAAAACCTTCGTCGGCGGCGATCGCGTCGCGGAATGCCTGGTCAATTCCCGAGCCGGCCGCGAGCAGCTTATCGACGCCGGCGACATATGCATCGCGGGCGGCGGCAGACCTTGTGCTCAAGGGGTTACCGTACCGGTCTTCAAGAACGCGCACCCGATTTCCCATCGAACTCTCGGTCATTTTGATGACACTCCCTCCATGGAAACCCGCTTGGCTTTCGCCTGCCGCCGGCGGCGCTCATCACCCAGCTTGAGCAGCCGCTCTCGATCCTCCGGATTTACTCTTCCATAGCGGGGCCGCCAGAGGGAACCGTCCTCCTTCCACGCAAATGGCGCTTTCACAGTCGTTCGCGGCGCCGTCGTCGTGTCAAAAAGGGCGAGCGCCTCGCGCATGATTTCGCGCTGCATGTCCGGTCGCCAGGGATGCCCGCAAGGATTGCCCAGCGGGAAATCCGTGAAATAGAACCGTGGCACGCCGCAGTGCTCCACGACATCCTGCGCCGAACCGATAATGACCGTCGGAATGCCGTTCGCTTCCAGATGCCGGGCCACCAAGCTTACGGTCTGATGACACACGGGGCAAAGGGGGCAAAGGATCGCAGCATCCGCCCCGTCTTTTCGAACCCGTGCCAGGATTTCAGGTGCATCCTCCGCGTTCGTTTTCCGTTGGCTGTATTCTGTCGGCACGCCGTGAAAGTGCCGGGTCAGTCCGACGAGGGCGCCTTCGCCGACCAGTCCGAAAGCGGCTTCTACCGGCAAGAAGCTGCCCGGATCATTGGTGTGGGTCGATTCCTTGTCCCAAGCAACGTTGTCGGTAAACAGCTTCCCGGGCGGCGGCGAAACCACACCTGACCACACCCGCTTCACGCCGTCAAAATCCGGCGGACTGGCCGTGGTGATCAGTGCGATACGCAGGTCCGATGATGGTTTGGCAGGTTTGGTGAAAGGGACATCATCAAAGCTCGCCCAGACATAGTCGTTGTCGTAACCAAGGGCACGGTAATATTGGCGCGTTCGCTCCATATATTGAACCGGGGTTTCCGCTACGCTCATGTGGATTCTCCTCGAGACGCTAACTTGGTCGTGCGGCGGGCCGGTATTGAAAAGCCGATGAGTGCCAGCAACGCGCCGAGCAATGGTACGAACGACAGCAGCAGGACGGTCGACCAGCCGAAGGACGACAGCAGCCCGCCCGAAAGGAAGGAGCCGACGGTCATCGTGCCGAAGACCACGAAGTCATTGAGCGACTGAACGCGCGCCTTTTCCTCGGGGCGATGGCACTCCAGAACCATCGCCGACGCGCCGATGAAGCCGAAGTTCCAGCCGATCCCGAGCAGGCTCAGCGTCGCCCAGAAATGCACGACATCGATCCCGAGCAGGCCCACCGACGAAGCGGCCGCAATCAGCACCAGCCCGACCGCGACGATCGCGGATGCGCCGAAGCGCGTGATCAGGCGGCCCGTCCAGAAACTCGGGGCGTACATCGCGACGACGTGCCACTGCAGACCGAGATTGGCCGATTCCTGAGGCAGCCCGCAGAGCTTCATCGCCAGCGGGGCTGCGGTCATGAGGAAATTCATGAGCAGATAGGAGACGACCCCGCAGATCACGGCCAGGATAAAGCGCGGCTGCCGGGCAATGACAGCGAGCGGCCTTCCGGCGTTGAGATGCGTTGCAGTCAGCGGAGGAAGCTCAACGCCCGCCAGAATAACCGCGGAGAGCGCGGCAACCACCGCCTGGCCGACAAACGTCGCAGCAAAGAGGTAGGGCGCCCACAGATTCATGGTGTGCGTCACAAGCTGTGGACCGATCACACCGGCGAACACACCGCCAGCCATCACGGCCGAGAGCGCGCGCGGACGCCGTTCAGGTGCTGCGCAATCGGCCGCCGCAAAGCGGAAAGAGAGCACCACGGCCGCGTAGACGCCGCCAAAGAAGGTCCCGGCGCAGAATAGCGGGAATGACGCGTTGAGTACCGCCAGGAGCGCAATCAAGCCCGCGAGGACGCCGCTGCCGGCACCAAGCAGGAATGTCGTGCGCCGGCCATAGCGCTGCGCGACAACGCCCGCCGGCAGCGTGCACAGAGCCATGCCGACGACAAAAACCGAGACCGGCAGCGTCGCAAGTGCCTTGGTGGGCGCCAGCATGTCGCCGACCACGGCCCCGGTTGCGTAGACGACCGTGGAATTGGCGCCCGCGAGGGCCTGGGCGACAGCCAGCCTTGCGACATTGTTGCGCTCGCGGCGAATAGCGGTCGGCGCCTCATGGCTGGGAACGGAAAAATTGAAGTTCACGCTGCGGCTTGCTCCGCCGTTAGATGTCCGTCGACGGGACGTCGACGATCGGACCGGTGGCCGGTCCGCGGGCCGTGGATCACCGCGTTGGAGTTAAGGAGAAATCGCTGGACTTTTCCTTCTACAGATTGCCAATTTATGTCGATGAAACGTCACATTTCGCCAAGGAATGCCGGCTGGAAGACGGTCGATGCCCCGCACGGCCTCGGATCACCGAAGCCTTTGATCGTTCGGGTGCAGTCTCTTCCTGCGAGGAGCTACTTCGCCGAACACTGTCACGGCTGGAATCAGTTGGTCTACGCGATCTCAGGCGCGCTCACCGTGAAGGCGGATGAACGGAGCGTCGTCATTTCTCCGGAACAGGCCGTCTGGCTGCCGGCCGGTACGAAGCATTCGGTCGGCTCCCTGATGGGAGCGGAATTCCGGAGCCTCTGGGTCGCCAATGCTGCCAGCCAAGGCATGACTTCCGGCACGACCGTCATCCATGTGTCCCCGCTCCTGCGGACGCTCATCGTGGAAGCCGCGTCGCTGAAAAGCGAGGATCGTCGCTACGCCGCTCGCGTTATCGCGCTCATCCTCGATCAGTTGCGGCGGGCGACGCCGATCTCGGCAGCGTTACCTTGGCCCACCCACCCGGGCCTGCTGGCCCTCTGTGAGACCCTCTACGCCGATCCAGCGAATCCGCGCCATGCCGAGAGATGGGGGCGTGAGATCGGCATGTCGCCGCGAACCTTGACGCGGCACTTCGAGCGCGAAGTCGGCATGAGCCTGCGCGCATGGCGTCAGCGTCTCCGCCTGCTCAAGGCTATCGAATTGTTGGGCAGCGACCTGCCGATCACGGAGATCGCGTTGCGGCTGGGCTACTCATCGGCCTCAGCATTCATCTTCATGTTTCGCTCCGAAATGCGCATTAGTCCCCTGCAACATCGGCGCAATCTAGGCCACGCGGCCAGCGGAGCGACTTCATCAAGACATCGATCCGGACCTCAAGATGCGCCCCACCGGTCGCGCTGACCCTTCAGCCGCAGGGACTCGTTGGAAACCGTAGTTCAGTTCGAAACAAGCGGAATACGGCCGTCCGGATCCGGGGGAGGCTCGCTTATGCGCGACTCTCAATGGCGAGGTAAGCGAGGGCCGTCCCTGCCCCGTTATCCAGCGAACACGACGACCATGATCGATCCCCAGGTTGTCAGCAGAATATTGGAGATCGGATAGGCGGGCGTGTAGCCAAGCACCACCACGGAGCTGCCCGAGCGCTCCTGAATGGCCGCCATCGCGGCCGTGACCGTCTGTGCTCCAGTCAGTGCACCGAGCAGGAGGATCGGATTCATGCGCAACACGAAATGGCCGAAGCAGAAGCCGACGATCTGCGGCAACAGGGTGACGATCATGCCACCCAGCAGCAGCCCGATGCCCGACTCGCGTATCGCGGAAAGGAAGATCGGCCCGGCATGAATCCCGGTCAGGCCGACGAACGCCGCCAGTCCGAGCGACGTCATCAGGCTGATGGCGCCGTCGGGGATCCGGCCGAAATACGGCAGACGTGTGCGGAGATAGCCGACCAGAAGTCCGGCGAGCAGCGTACCGACGCTGGTGCTCAGCGAGATCGTGACGCCACCAACCGAAAAACTCACGAGAACGCCAAGCAGGCCGCCGAGGAAAATCGCGAGCCCGAGCACCACGAAATCGATCGTGGCACTCGGCGCAACGATGACGCCGATGCTCCTGGCGGCATTCTGCACCACAGCTTCAGGACCCACGATACGCAGCATATCGCCGCGCTCCAGAACCGTGCCGGCAGCGATCGGAAGCGCTTCATCGCCCCGGCTCACCGAGCGCAGATAAAGGCCGCGCGTCCAGTCTTGTTCCGACGCCTGCTGGAGACTGCTGCCTGCGAGCTTCGCGTTGATCAGGAACACGTCAGCCGAGATCAGCGGGATATCGAGGAGCTCCCGGTCCTCGACCTCTTCGCCGCGCGGTCCGATCAGTTCGACGATGATCAGGCGCGGCGCCGACAGCGCGATCACGTCGCCTGCCGCGAGCACCGTTGCAGGCTCCGCCTCGAGGATGCGCTCGCCGCGACGGATACGGTGGATGAATACACGTTGCCCGGGCACGCGAGCTTCGGCGGCCGCAACTGTCAGCCCGACGATCGCAGCGTGAGCATCCAGCCGGTAGGCGCGCAGTTCGAACTTGCGCCAGGCCGACGCCAGGCCGGGCTTGGCGCGCGTGATGCCCAGGGCCTGTTCCAGTTTGAGCGCTTCCGTCTTCAGATCGATCTTCAGCAGCGCCGGAACGACGATCGTGCAGAACGTGATCACGCCGGCATAACCGAAGATGTAGCAGACCGCATCCGCCACCGCGATGTGCGAGACAAACAGCGCGCGCTGTGCCTCGGACACTGGCAGGGAATTGACCGCGTCGGTCGCCGTACCCATTGCAGCGCTCTGGCTGAGCGCGCCCGACATGAGCCCGGCGGCAAAGCCGGGGTCGAGCCGCAGCACGCGTGCCACGACGATCGCTGCCGCAAGGCCGGTGAGGCTCACGACAACGGCCATCAGCATCGGCTTCAGCCCGTCGCGCTTCATCGCCAGCACGAATTGCGGACCGACCGAATAGCCGACCCCGAACAGGAACAGCAGGAACAGGAACGATTTGGTCATGCTTGAGACGGGCACATGCGCGAAATCGCCGACCGCGAGTCCTGCGAACAGCGCGCCCGTCACCGGGCCAAGGCTGAAAGCGCCGATCCTGAAGCTCCCGATCCAGTAGCCCGCCGCGATCACCAGGAACAGCGCGAGCTCCGGATAACGAACGAGAAATTGCGCCAGCCAGGTCAACATCGTCTCAACACGGTCCCGCGCCGCGGCTATGTCATCATCATCACCAGCACCATGCCCCAGATCGTCAGCAGCGTGTTTCCGACCGCGTAGGTGACGGTGTAGCCAAGACCGGGAATCTGGCTCTTCGCGCGGTCGTTGATCATGCCCAGCGAAGCGGTCGTGGTGCGCGCGCCGGAGCAGCATCCGAGCAGGATCGCGTCATGGAAGCGGAAAACGTATTTGCCGACAAACATCGCCAGGATCAGCGGCACGGTGGTCACGACGACGCCCCAGAGGAACAGGCTGAAGCCGAGCTTTTGCAGGCCGGCGACAAATCCCGGGCCCGAGGAGATTCCGACCACGGCAATGAAGACGTTCAGGCCGACCGAGTTCATGAACCACACGGTGGGTGACGGGATGCGGCCGAAGGTCGGATGCACGGACCGGAGCCAGCCGAAGAACAAACCGGAGATCAGTGCGCCGCCGGAGGTGGACAGCGTCAGCGGCACGCTTCCGATCTTGTAGACGAACGCGCCGACCAGGGCGCCGATCGCGATGGCGGCGCCGATGAACGCGACGTCGGCAACGTCGGTCGCCCGATCCGGCCGGCCCAGCAGCTTCGTGGTCGCGGCGACATCGGACGTGCGGCCGACCAAGGTGAGGATGTCGCCCCGATTGATCTTGGTGTTCGGCAGGATCGGAATCTCGGTCGCGATCGCGCCCCGGGCGATCCTGCGCAGGAATACGCCGCGAGCGCCCGGTTCCTTCGCCAGTTGCTCCAGCGTCTTGCCGTCGACGTCCTTGCTGGTCACGTAGACATCGACGCCTTCGATCGGCACTGCCAGCAGCTCGCGGTCGTCAACCTCCTCGGCCTGCTCGCCGATCAGCTGCACCAGCACATCGCGGCGCCCGGCGACGGCGACGACATCGCCGGCATGAATCACGGTATCGGAGGTTGCCTCCACGATCTTGCCGCCCCGCCGAAGCCGGAGGACGAAGACGCGATGATCGGGAATCAGCGCCTCGGCCTGCTCGACCGTCTTGCCGACGACCGGCCCACGCTCGCTGACGCGGTAGGCACGCAAATCGAACTGGTGCCAGGCCGTACCCGGGCCGCCCAGTTCCTTCTTGCCGCCATGCTCCTCCTCGTATTTCTTGCATGCGGTCTCGAGATCGATCCCGAGCAACGCGGGCCCGAGCAGCGCCAGCACGATCGCCGACCCAACCGTGCCGAAAATATAGGTCACGGCATAGGCGACCGGCATGGCATCGAGCAGCTTCTTGGCTTCGTCTGCGGGCAGACCAAGGCGATTGATGGCGTCGGTCGCGAGCCCCATAGACGCGGAAATCGTCTGCGAGCCAGCATAGAGCCCGATGGCCGATCCGACGTCGTAACCGGCGAGCTTGGCGCCGAGATACGCAGACAGCAGACAGAAGACGCAGACCACCGCCGCGAAAACGGCCTGCGGAACGCCGTCCTGCGCGATGCCGCGCACGAATTGCGGTCCGACACCGTAACCGATTGCAAACAGGAACATCAGAAAGAAGAACGGCTTCAGCGGCCCTGATATGGTGATCCCGATCTGGCCGATGATGACAGCGGCGACCAGTGTCGCGGTGACCGCGCCCAGTCCAAGACCCTTGTAGGTGAAGGAACCGAAATAGTAGCCCAGGGCCAGCGAGAGGAAGATCGCAATTTCGGGATAGGTGCGGAGCGTCTGGAAGAGCCAATCGATCATGATGTCACCCGTTCATGCTGTCCCGGGGCTTCGGCGTGCGCCCGCTTCGATCTCGTGCAGGGGTGGCCGAAAAGGGCGAGCAACCGTATCGGCCGACATCAGATGGCGGTTGGCGAGCAGGATGTTGATCTATGTCAACCGCAGCTGCGAGAGCCTTGCGATTTCATGATCTTGCCGACACCACGCGCGTGCCGCGCACATTGCATCGTGAGCGGCAATCCGTCGCAGCGATCGCATCGCTAGCGCGCGACCGTTGACATAGATCAAGGCTCGTCACCGGCCGCCGATCATGCTGCGCGCGACTGCGCAGGCAACAGAGCCTGTCGCCTCCATTCCAACAGCTTGCATCGCCCCGGGAGTGTCAAATGGCCGATCTACTGACCCTGAAGAAATTCGAGGCGCTGAGCCCCTTCGAGATCAAGGACGAGCTGATCAACCTCGCGAAGAGCAATTCGAAGCGGAGCCAGATGCCTTTCCTGAACGCCGGGCGGGGCAATCCGAACTGGGTGGCGACGACGCCGCGCGAAGGTTTCTTCCTGCTCGGACAGTTCGCTATCACCGAGAGCAAGCGGGTCATGGAGCACCCGGCGGGAATCGGCGGCATGCCCCAGGCAAACGGCATCGCCGGCCGGTTCGAGGCCTGGCTCAAACAGCACAAGGACATGCCGGGTGCGAGCTTCCTGACCGAGATGTTGCCGTTTGCGGTCAAGAAATTCGGCTTCGACCCGGACGCCTTCGTCCACGAGCTGGTGGATTCGATCATCGGCGACAATTACCCGGTGCCGGACCGCATGCTGGTGCACAACGAGAAGATCGTGCACGAATACCTGATGTGGGCGGTTTGCGGCGAGCCCCGGCCGGCCGGGAAGTTCGACATCTATGCGGTCGAGGGCGGCACGGCGGCGATGTGCTACCTGTTCAAGTCGCTGAAAGCCAACCGGCTGCTGGTGCCTGGCGATACGATCGCGCTGGCGACGCCGATTTTCACACCCTACATCGAGATGACGCACCTGGAAGACTACGACCTGAAGGTGGTTCAGATCAGGGCTCCGCAAGAGAACAAATTCCAGTTCACCGACGAGGAAATCAAGAAGCTGGAGGATCCGAAGATCAAGGCCTTCTTCGTGGTCAATCCGTCCAACCCTCCGGGGATGGCGTTGAGCAAGGAGACGGTTGCCAAGCTGGCCAATCTGGTCAGGACCAAGCGCCCCGACCTGATGATCCTCACCGACGATGTCTATGGCACCTTCGTGCACGGCTTCCGTTCGCTGCTGGGCGAACTGCCGCACAACACCATCGGCGTCTACTCCTATTCGAAGTATTTCGGCTGCACGGGCTGGCGGCTGGGGGCCATCGCCATCAACGAGGACAACATCTTCGACAAGATGATCGCCAAGCTTCCGGACGATGCCGTGAAGGCGCTCGACAAGCGCTACGGGCCGCTCACGCTCGAACCGCGCAAGCTCAAGCTGATCGACCGCATCGTCGCCGACAGCCGCGACGTGGCGCTCAATCACACCGCGGGATTGTCGTTGCCGCAGCAGGTGATGATGAGCCTGTTCTCGCTCGCGGAGATGATGGACGTGAAAAAGGCCTATCAGGCGGCCTGCATGGAGATCGTCAACAAGCGGCTGTGGTCGCTGCTCGACGGGCTCGGTCTGGCCGACAAGCTGAGCCCAAATCCGAACTACGATGCCTACTACGCCCTGATCGATTTCGAGTTCTGGGCCCGAAAGAACATCGGCGACGATGCGGTTGAATATCTGAAGAAGAACGTCCATCCGCTGGACCTCGCGTTCAGGCTGGCCGAAGCCCACGGGATCGTGCTGTTGAACGGCGGCGGATTCGATGCGCCCGAATGGTCGCTTCGCGTGTCGCTCGCGAACCTCGCTGACGATGTCTATGACGACATCGGACGCGGCGTTCGGACGATCGCCAGAGGCTATCGCGACGCCTACGAAGCGGCAAAGGGCGGAGCCGCAAAGCGCTGACAGCGGCGCTTGCCGCGCATCGAGCGTCTGATCCGGCAGCGCTGAAGCAAAGGAAGAGCCCCGGCGATGGTGCCGGGGCTCAAATTACATGGGCTCACGAAGATCAGTATCTCGCGACGACCGGTCCGCCGAACCGATAGTTCAGGCGTATCGTCAGCAGATCCACGTCTTGTCCGATACGGTTGGCAGCACCCGCCACGATGGGATTGACGACCGAGAACGTGTTGTTCGCATCGCCCATGAACAGACGGTCGTATTCGAGCCCGACGGACCAGTTCGGGGTGAAGCCGTATTCGAAGCCGACGCCGACCGTGCCGCCCCAACGGGTCGATGTCGCCGACGCGACCCCAATTCCCCCGACCGTGGTCCAGATGTCATAGCGATTGCTGGTGACCGCTGCACCGCCCTTCACGTAGAACAGCGCGGCATCCCAGGCCCAGCCGAGCTGGCCGGTGAAGAGACCCAGTCCATCGGTCTTCGTTGTCGTCGAGAACCTCGGATCGATCAGGCTGAGGCGCGAGCTCTTCAGGTCCGCCCAATCACCCTGTCCTTCCAGCCCGAACACGAACTGGCCGGCCTGCCAGCGATAGCCGAGTTGTCCGCCGAAAACGCCACCCGAGCGCGAACTGCATCCGTCGGCCACGACACCTCCGAGGGCGGGGAGGAAATCCCAGCAGGTGCGGCTCTCACCCCAACCGCCATTCGCACCGATATAGAAGCCGGTCCAGTTGTAGACCGGCGGAGGGACCGGCACAGGCGCCGCCTTGACGGCCATGTCAGCAGACAACGCCGGCGTGGCCATGCCGACAATCGCGGCGACAGTAAGCAAAAATCTCTTCATGGAATGATCTCCGGGTCTCTTCGCGTTAATCGAGAAAAGCAGTCCTTGCGCTCGCCCAATCGGGGCAGTGGTCGAAGCCTAGATGTGAGTCACGAATAGGCGCGTGCCAAAATGGCAACACTCAAGGGCAAACGAACACCATGCTCGGGCTCTGCTTTCAACTTCGGTGCAGCACGAAGCTCGTTCTGCCGGAGAGGCAGCGCCGAGCCGGCTCACTGTTCGACGAGCCAATCGGCAATGTTCTGCGAGGGGATCAATTGCCTGGGGAGGTGCGGATTGATGGTGCCGGCAAACACGACCAGCCCTTCGTCCAGTTTTGATCGCGCGAACGCCTTGGCTTCCGATTCGCTTGCAAATGTCCTGGTCTCGCGAGGGCTGCGCGCCCTTCGAGCCAACAGACCACGTCGGCGAATTTCATAAGTGACATACCAGATGGCCGACACCGCGACACCGGGCGAGAGCGAACAGCCCTAGCGACACACCATCTGGCCAGCGGCCGCGCCTTGACCTTGGTCAAGGGCCCGGACCGTAAAAATACGGGCGCCGCGGCCCGAGTTGAGGGAGAAGCGGTTCGATCAGAAGCGCGAGTGAACCGCGACGAGCCTGCCGACCGTAGGCTCGCGGGCTTCACCTCCGACCCGAGAAGGACAAGGATGCCGTCCAATGCCTGCGCGTTCGCAAGGACGATGATCAGCGCCAGTTCTTTTGCATCGCATTCATTACGGTGTCTGCCTTGTGCGACTTGCAGTACTTGCCGATTACCTTGCCGTTTCGCTCAACGTAGCGAAAATCGACGACGGTCAGGTTCTTCGATGCGCTGAAATAGCCCGACATCCAGGAGCTGATCAGCGTTTGTCTTTCCTGGTCCGCCTCCAGCAATTGCTTGCAGGTAATGAGGGACAGATCGACGACGACCTGCGCTTTGGCCACGACGCTCGTGGCGAGGAGTACAACGGTCGCAATGGCAGGAATCGATGGTTTCATTGTTATCTTCCAACCCTGTTTGATCACTGGCCGTCCGTAGAGCGCTCAAGGCCGGCCATCACGGTCTGAGTGGGATTGGTCGCGCACCACGCCTTCACGCTTGCGACGTTTCGCGCGTACGCGTTGAGATCGACAAAGGCGTATCCCTTCTTTTGATTGAACCAGCCGCTCATCCAGGCAGAAAATACGGAAGAATCGCCCGGGGACATGGCGAGGTACTGCGAGCAAGTTATCCGCGCCATATCGACGCTCGTCTGCGCTTGCAGTGGGCCCGACAACGCCGCACCGGCAAGAGCCAGGCACACAGTGATTTTGTTCATTCGATTTCTCCCAAGCTCCGTGCACAGTGATTTCTATCCGGCGATCTGCGCCCTCACTGACAGACAAGGACCGGAGTCTTTGCTTGCGCCAGCACCTTGTTTGTCACGCTGCCGATGAGAAGCTTGGAGAGTCCGCTGCGCCCGTGCGATGACATAACGATGAGATCGCAGCCCTTATCCTCGGCTGCTGCGATGATGGCTTGATGGGGTTGCCCGCTCTCGACTTGGCTTGTCTCGCAGGGAACGCCGGCCTCCCTGGCCGCGTGTGCGGCGCGATCCAGCGCGCTCGTGGCCTCTTCCTTGCGTATCTCGGCAAATCTCGCGAGCAGATCACGGTACCGCCCTCCTATTTCCGAGAGCGGCTCAACGACGAAGATGACCGATACTTTGGCTCCGACGGATTTCGCCAGCGCCAACCCCTGCTTCACCCCTTGCTCCGCCAGTTCCGACCCATCTGTCGGAATGAGAATGTGCCGGTACATGCCTTCACCTCCCGGTTATATGGACGACGTATCGCCGCCCGCCAAATGCAAGCTGAACCTGAGCCTCGGACCTGGCCTTGAGATAGATCAATCCACGCTCAGCGCCGCACCCCGGACGCTGATCGTCGCTCGGCGGAGCCGCCTTTCACCTGCGGCCCATCTGAGGCAGGCGAATCGACCGCGGGTTCACCGCAGCGAAATCGTGAGTCCGCCCAGATTGGCGGCGAATTCCAATCCTGCTTTCGGTCCCTTGAGCATGAGCACAACGCCCTGTTCATTTCGCAGGCTCACCCCGCCTACGCCCCCAGCCCATGCGCCACCGGCTCCGACCAGCGTGTAGCTGCCGGCGAAATCGTTGACGTCCCTGATGCCTGAGGCGGTGCCTTCCAGCCAGGTCACCGACGCACCGGCAGTCACGCCGAGGCTGAAGCCGGACGCGATGAACCGATAGTGCCGCCCGCGGTAGGTCAACGTGCCGCTGCCGCCGCCGCCGCCCACGACGAGCGCCGCCTTCACGAACTTGACCTGGACGTGGCCCACGGCCTGCGCGAAGCATGGCGCGACCAACAGGACCATCGCCGCAAGCGCCAGTATGACGGAACGGATCATGGATCGCGTCACTGCGCCCCCTCCTCGCTCAGGGATTTGTCGGGTCCACTTTCTTCCAGGTGTGATCGGGATCGAAAACGATCATGCGCTTGGCGAGGAAATCGGTTCGTGGGCCGAGATCCTTTTGATAGACCGTGCCTGCGTGGTTGACCAGGAAGGTCATGACGCCGGAATTACCGTATTCGGCGGGATAGGCGACCAGGGCGAATCCACCGATCATCTTGCCCTTCACAACGTAGTTTAGCGCGCCGCCCGGGGCGTCGGAGCCCTGTGCCTTCAGGATCCGATAGTAGTAGCCGTGGTACGGCATGCTCTGCTCGCCAACCTTGTAGCCTTCCGCAGCGGCCTGGGCCGCCAGCTCGCCGAGCGGGCTTGGATCCTTGTCGTCGCGCCAGAACAACCCGTCCGTCTTGCCCGGCCTGCTGACGATGCGCTGCGCATAGGCGCCCACACCCTCGCCGCGATCCTTCTCTGCGTATTCGTTCTGTGCGTCGACATAGGCAAGACTGGTCTGGATCGCGGCCAGCTCATTGCGGCCGATCCTGCGGTAGAGGATTTCGCGCCGCCCCGCGGCCGCGTCGAAACTCCAGCCGTCCTTGTTGTTGACGATCGGGATCGGGAACGGGAAATCGTCCCTCCCCAGAATCAAGGTGGCTTTCTTGTTGTCGTCAGCCTTGATCGAATGCTTGGCGTCGTAGGCAGAAAGAAAGCTCTCTCGCGCATTGGCGTCGGCAACATCGTCGCCCGACTCGATGATATCGGCGGCATCGCGGCCCAGCACCTTCAGCATGGCCCGACTGGTGCCGGCTTTGACCGCGGTTGCCAAGGCAGACGCCGCGTCTTCCGGATTGGGAAAACCTTGCTGGGCGCACGCAGGAGACAGCAGCAGAGCAAGTGCTGTTGCCGCGGCCACGCCGATGGAGGCAATACGATCCAGTCGCGAGTACGAGGGGCCTGTCATCGTGATGCCTCCGACGGGGATGGAATCTTCGCGCCTGCGGCAAGCCAGTCGTTGTAGCTGCGGAACTTGAGTCCGAGCTTGTCGTAATAGACCCTGAGATAGCCGTCGGCGCCGCGCGTCACCGCCGCCGGCATGACCTGCTCGACCTCCTGCGCCATCACGCCGACATAGCTCTTGTCGCTGCCGAGATAGCTGAAGCGATAGTAGCCGAGGCCGTTGGCGAGATGTCCAAGCAGCTCGATGTCGTGCTTGAGCGCGATGTCGGAGCGTCGTCCACCGCCGCCACCACCGCGGAAGCCGCCTCCGCCGCCGCCATGGAAGCCGCCCCCGCCCATTCCACCACCACCGCGGCCGGCGAAGCTTGCGCCGCCTCCGCGCGGCATGCTGGCCATACTCGACCGCCCGCGCGCCGATGCCGCCGCAGCTGCCCGTCCGGACGATACGTTCATGGCGCCACCGCGACTGCCACCGCCACGATTCGCCGCAGCTGCGCGGTTACCGGCATTGCCGCGGTTGGCGGCCTTTGCGCGATCGCCGCCGCCCTTGGCCTTGTTGCCGGCACCGGCGCGGTCGCCGCCCTTGGCGCGATCGGCGGCACCGGCACGGTCACCACCTTTGCCGCGATCGCCCGCACGGTCTCCGCCGCGGTCGCCTCCACGGTCTCCGGCCCGATCTCCCGCCCGATCTCCGGCGCGATCACCGAGGTCTCCTGCCCGGTCACCGGCGCGATCTGCGCCCGGGCGATCGCCGCCGGGCTTGAGAACCTGCTGACCATCGCGGCCGCGAAAATCCATCCGATCGCCGGCACCGGCCCGATTGGCGTTGCCGCCGAAGCGCTGCTGGACGTTGCTGTTGTTGTAGCGGACGCCCTGGCGATGCGCCGGATTATGCTGCCAGCTGTTCCCGATATTATTGACCCTGTTGAAATTGTTCACATAGACGTTGCGATTACCCCAGTTGAAGCCACCGCCCCAATAATTACCCCAGCGTCCGATCGCCCATCCGGCGCCGAAGGCAAGACCTGCCGCGATCACCCCGGCGCCGATATAGGACGGATAGCCGAAATAATACGGCGGATAGTCTGCATAGGGCCACGCGCCATAGACCGTCGCGGGATCGTAATAGGGCACGTAGACCGTGTTCGGATCGGTCTGCTCGATGACGATGACCTGCTTGCTCTCCTGAGTCTGGACGCTGACCTTCTGCTGCTTGGTCGTCACCAGCTTGTTGTTGGCCTGCGCCTTGCTGCGCAGCCGCTGGATCGCATCCATGACGTCGGGCTGCTGCGCCAGCACGGCATCGCCCAGATTCTTCGTCCAATCGATCTTGTCGCTCATCATCGCGAGCACGTCGGCGGTGCTCGCGAGCGCCTTCACGCTGTCATCCCAGGCCTGCTTGTCGACCTCGGCCTTCAGCGCATCCCCTTTCAAGCTCTTGCGCTCCTTGAGCCAGCGATCGGCCTGCACGACCTCGAGCGGATAGGTCGACGCCGCCAGCACGTTGGCGAGCAGCGAGTCCGGGTACAGCGCGATCGGCGCCACCAGGGCTTCCAGCTGTTCCGGCTTCAGGAGCTGATCGGCAGGCTGCGTTGTTGCCGCGGCCGGCTGGCTGGCCTGGGCCGGCGGCTTGTCAGCAGTCTGCGCGGTTGCGGCAACGGACGTCACCGAAACCAGCACAACCGCAAGCAGAGTCTTGCCCCAACGGAACATCGCGACCTCCATCGACACCAACGGTCGACAGCATCGGCCGCAGTCCCGTCCCCTCCTTGATCAAGATCAAGGAAACGGCCCTTCCGTTCAGCTTTCGGCTCGGCTTTCGACTTGGCTTTCGGCTTGGCCCGGCTGTCGTGACGCGAGGTGGATGCGGCGATCGTGAATCAGGTTCTCGAGCCGATGGGCCGCAACGTTCACCGCCGTGACGGCGCGCTCGGCCTTGTCGTCCTCCACAGGCTGGTCGCGCTGCGTTCGCAGCACTTGGTCGATTTCGCGCTCGATCTCTTCCAGCTCCGACTCACGCCCGGCCGCGCGGACCCGAGGCCCCAGAGCATAGAGCGTGTCGAGCGCCTCCTCGCGGCTCGGTGTCTCGACCGGTCGGAGGAATTTCCACGCTGCCGCAAGCACGGACGCAAGTCCGCCGGCGATCATCGGCGCCAGGAAGATCGCATTGCCCCACTGGTCGAGAAAACTCTCCCTGGTCCCCTCATAGACCGCCGCCGCCCCCGGGTGCACGGGGATGTAGGCGCCTGCGTCGGTATCGGGCGTAGCGATCTGGGAGAGTGCCGGCAGCTCGGCAAGCAAATCCCGTCGCGCATTCATGATCGACTGCGTCAGGTCGCCGATCAGGTCATTCCCGAGCTTCTTCTGTGCCACCAGATAGAACGACGTCTGCAGCGTCGTCAGGTCGTCAGCAGGAACCGGTGGCGAGCCGCGCAAGGTCCCCTTCGGTACGTCGAAGCTTTCATAGGCGCGCTCTTTTTCGGCGATCGCTCCGGCGGACTCGATGGCGATCATCACCGGGCCGGCTCGCGTGGTGTGCGAGAAAACGTTGCGCAGCAGCGAAAGATATTTTTCGGTCAAAGGCATGACGAGCAGGATCGCCCGTACCTCCTTGGTGTCGAGCGCCCGGCGCGCGTCCGCGGGGGCGAGCGGCTTGAACGTCACGCCCGCGCGCGTCAGATCGTACTCGTCGGTCAGCACCTTGATCAGCTTCTGATTGGCTTCGGCGCCGATCACGCCGATCGCGGCGCGTTTCAGCTCCGCTACGTCGGATATCGCAGCGCCGGGCGGCGCGACCAACAGGACGGTGGCGTGGGCCAACACGATAACGGCCTGGGCCTGCGAGAGATCGCCGACGTCTCCACGGACGACCGCGAGGTCCACTTTCCCGGAAGCAAACGCCTTGGCGGACTCGAGCGGTCCCGGCGTCTGGACCAGGCTGAGCCGGACTGGCGCTTTCGACTGGGCGAACTTTCCGGCGATCGCCGAGACCAGCCTCCCGGCCTCGCCGTCCAGCGACCCGACTGCGATCGTCAAGGTCGTCGGCCGCTCATACCAGCGATAGGCCAGCAAACCTGCGCCCCCAACCAAAAGGGTGAGGCCGGCCACCAGGGCGATGCGGAATGACCTCGGCAACCTGCTCGGATCCACGGCGCGCTACCCAATCGGTCCGGCGTCAGCCGACAACGGTCCGGCGGCGCTGAGCCAGCGCGGGGAGCGGACGCCTCTAGATCTTGCAACGATGATAGTTGACCTCCATCCCCTCGATGCCCGGGAACTGGCGCGTAATGGTATCGTCGTCGACGGCCTTAAGGAAGAACTGCACATTCGATACCATGATTCCGGACGCGCAGCCGACGATGATGTTGATGGTCTGGCCGTCGTCCTTGCGCGATTTGATCTTGCAGTTCTCGAACTTGCTCCGGAGGCGATCGGGCTCGGCGATGAATCCGCCGCCATAGACGCCTGAGAAGTTCGTGAAGGTCAGCTGGTTCGCCCTGCCCTTGTGGGCGAACACCTTTCGGCATTGCTCGGCGCTCGTGGCCCAGGCGCCCGTGAGATCGAAAGCGTGCGCGTAACCCGGCAATCCGAAGATCATGCCCGTCACCACGATTGCGCGAAGCTTACAGTCCGGTTTCATATGCCGTCTCCCTGTTCGCGCCCTTCAGTGACCGCTTAACACCAGCGTCTTGATCGGCAGCAGCAGAGCTTGAATCCGAAGCAGCAAGGCGTGAACGAGTGCAGTCGCGTCGACGGCGTGCAGGGCAAAGCCTTTCAACGCGCCGGTTTTCGGATCGGCAATCACATCATGATTGCTGGTGTACGCATTGACGATGCAACTGCTGCCTGGTGTCACGTCATCAAGGCCGCCCTTGTAAAGCGGCTCCAGGAACACGAGGATCGAACCTGGCTTTTGCAGGCTCTGCGGGTCGATCAACAGCTCGCTGGCCCGAAACTGGCCGGCGGCGATGAAATCCTGCACGCTGGTGACGACCAGCGGAATGATCACCCAGGGTTTCGACATACAGGTGGCTTCCGCTACCATGCCGGGCTTCATCACCTGGGCCTCGATCTGCCCGAATCCCGCCTGCAAACTTTTGCGGCCCGCCTCGTCCGGTATCAGGATTCCGGCCGGCCGCATGATCTGGGCGACGAGGTCCCCGGGGCGAACCAGGAATTGCTCGACGCGGCCATCGACGCCGGCACGGACGAAAGTCTTGTCGAGGTCCACCTGCGCCTGCGCCCGCGCGGCATCGGCGCTCGCCCTCTCGGCCGGCAACAGCGTGGAGACGCGTAGCGTCGCCGATTCCCTGGCGGCGCTGGCAGCATCGACGCCGGACTGCCGCTGATCAACCAGCACCTGCAGCTTCTCGATGTCACGTTGCGGCACAATGCCGGGATTGCGGCGCTGCAACTCGCTCTTCACCTCCAGCTCGTCCTTGGCTTGCTGCAAGGAGGCTTTCGCCTCCCCGATCTGAGCGTCCGCCTTGACGACGTCGGCCTGCGACGCGATCAACGACGCATCGACCTCGGCGATCTTTCGCTTGGCGGTCTCGAGCGCGGCCTCCTGCTTCGAACTGTCGAGCCGGAACAGAACGTCACCCTTCTTCACCGGCGCGGTGAAGTCGACATTGACCTCGACGACACGGCCGGAGCCCTCGGGCAGGATCGGCACGGTCCTGAAGTAGATCGCCGCGGAGGTTGTCGAAGGATGAAAGTAGAAGATCATCGTGATCAGCGAGATCGTGAGCATCAGGCAGCCGGTGATCCCCCATCTCAGTTCATACCAGACGGAGAAGAACGTAATCTCCTTGCCGAACCGCTTGCCTTGCCGATAGCGGCGGTAGAGGTAATCCGGCAGAATTGTCACCAGCGAGCAGATCATCAGCTCAAGCATGGTTGTGCACCTCTTGCTTCGCGGGCGTCCGGACGTCGGGACTGCCGCCAGCTACGGATTCGGCTTCCGGTTCGGCAGCGCCCGGCGTGGCGTCTGCTATGCGCTCGACGGAATCGGCGATGCTGCGCATCGGCGTGCCGAAATCCGGCAGGTCGATGAGTGCCAGCAACAGGCCGGCCACCCAGAAGATATGCATGTGGGTGAAAAGCGATATCAGGCCGAGGACGGCGACGATCTCAAACTGAAGTTTCTGGCTCTTGTGCGCCATGCGCTCCGGCAGGCTGTGCAGCTTCCAGTACAGAGTGCCAACCCAGAAGACGGTGGCTACGAGGAAGATGCCCATCACCACCATCAGGGTGTCCGACCCGTCGGCGCCGGGAATGAAAAACGGCAGATGATGGGGGGCCGCCGGATGCATCTGTTCGCTCAAGCCAAGTCTCCCGGTCGCAATAACACCGCAAGCGAATCTTGATCGACACTGCTGACGATCCTATCGCGCTTGCTTGATCTGGATCAAGGAAGCCGTTCGGCTCATCCCTACCGTTCCGGGGGCAAGGTGGAAGATCGGGCTTAGGAGTCCCCAGCCATGCGAGACAAGATCGATGATCTGATCCCCAAGGCACACGAGATCCAGAAGCAGGCCGCGCTCAAGGAAGCGGAGAAAGCTGAGGAGCACGCCAAGCGTGCGGCCGCTATCGAAGCCGAGAAGCGCGCGTTGATCGAGCGGCTGAGCAAGCCCTCCGGGCTCAGCGAGGACGAGAAGGTCAAACTGGCGTCGACGGTGATTCAGCGGGCGGTGCGCAACGGGTTGAGCGAAGTGCAGGTCTATCGCTTCCCCAATACGCTGTGCACCGACAAGGGGCGAGCCATCAATCAGATGGAGGCCGGCTGGGAGAAGACGCTGACGGGTATCCCTAAGGAAATATACCAGCTTTGGGCTGACTACTTGCAGCCGCGCGGCTACCGCATCCGCTATCAGATCGTCGATTACCCCGGCGGCATGCCCGGCGACATCGGAATCGTCATTTCCTGGGGCGACTAGTTGAAACGATGGACGGATATCCATGGCGAACGCCAAGCCCGCTGGAAAGATGAAGCGCAAGGACTATGAGGAAGAACTGCACAAGCTGCAGATCCAGCTCTGCCATCTCCAGGAATGGGTGAAGGCGAACAATCTCAGGGTCATCATCCTGTTCGAAGGACGCGATGCGGCCGGCAAGGGCGGAACGATCAAGGCCTTGACCGAGAAGGTCAGCCCGCGCGTGTTTCGCGTGGTCGCCCTGCCCGCGCCCTCGGATCGCGAGAAGTCCCAGCTCTTCATCCAGCGCTACATGCAGCAGTTTCCGGCGGCCGGCGAGATCGTGATCTTCGATCGCAGCTGGTACAATCGCGCAGGCGTCGAATATGTGATGGGGTTCTGCACGCCGGCGGAGCACAAACGATTCCTCTCGCTCTGCCCGCAGATGGAGCAATACATCATCGAGGGCGGCATCATCCTGATCAAGCTGTGGCTCGAGGTCGGGATGGATGAGCAGGAGCGCCGCTTCAGGGCCCGGATCGACGATCCGCTGCGGCAGTGGAAGCTGAGCCCGATGGACACGGAATCCTTCCGCCGGTGGTATGATTACTCCCGTGCGCGCGACCTGATGTTCAAGGCGACGAGCTCGGAGCACGCGCCCTGGAACGTCATCCGTTCCGACGACAAGCGGCGGGCGCGGTTGAACTGCATCTCATTCCTGCTGAAGACAATTCCTCACGGACGGGTCAAGCGCGACAAGGTCAAGCTTCCCAAGCGCTCCAATAAGGGGCGCTACAACGATCAGGCCGGACTGCGCGGAATGAAGTTCGTCGAGGAACGTTACTAGAGGTCCAGGCCGCGCCGGGCGCGGCCTGGATCACTCCAGACCTATTTCAAGCGGATGGAAACCCCGCCCACGGCGGCCGATACCTCGGCGCCGACCTTCGGGCCGCTGAGCTGCAGGATCACACCATTGGCGTTCTGGAGCTGCACGCCTCCGGCGCCCGCGGCGATCGCCCCACCGGCGCCTGCCGCGCTGTAGGAGCCTTCGATCGAGGCAGGCCCTCTGAGATTGAGGGCGCGCCCGACCAGCTTGGTGGTCGAAGCGCCGATCGTGAAGCCGACGCTCATGCCCGACACCGTGAACGGATAGTGCTTGCCGCGCAGGGTCAATACGCCCTCGCCGCCTCCGACACCAACGATGAATCCACCCTTGGTGAAGATGACGGCGACCGAGCCGGTTTCAGCCAATGACGGCGTGCTGAAGCTGGCCAATCCAACCGCCAGTGTAGCAAGAACTCCGATCAAACTCACTTTCCTCATGGTGTCCCTCCGGAAACCGGTTGCGTTGCGACTTGTTGCGCAAGACTCATCGCCGCAAGAATGCGAAGACGCCTTGCGGACTCTCCTTCGTCTATGAAGCAGCCTTGAACTTCTGCGCGGCCGCTCGCGGCCTGCCCATCCTGGCCAGCGCCTCGGTCGTCACGAGCTTCAGGCCCTCGGCCGCGTCGTAGCCATGGATCTCCTTCACATCCAGCTTGCGCATGAAATCGATGGTCTCCTGCGTGATAACCTGGCCAGGGACCATGATCGGGAAGCCCGGCGGATAAGGTATCACGAAGCTGGCGGAGACGAGATCGGGCCCGTTCTTCAGCCGCCTGTCGATCTCGGGATCGTTCAGTCGAATATATTCGCATCCTGCGGCATCATAGGCCGAATAGAAGCCGCCGCGGATGTCGCCCTCATTCGTCTTCGTGCCGGCATCGCCGCGATAGGCGTCGTGGAAATGCGAGAAGTTCGGCAGATCGGGTACATCCTTCATCAGGCTGTTGACCCGCATGTCGAAGTCGACCCTGGCGTTCGCGCCGCCCTTGGCCAGGCCGCGATCGATTTCACCGGAGATTTCGGCCAGCACCCGGACGAGATGCGCGACGTCGCTCCGCGTATTGTTGATGTTGGACTGGATCAGGACCGAGTTGCGCGAGGTCTTGTTGACCTGGATGTTGTAGCGGCTGGCGAGCAGCCCTTTGAACGACGTTCCGTCGTACCCGGCCGTGCCGCAGACCAGCGTCATTCGGGTCGGATCGAGACAGAACTCGTCGTCGTTCAGGCTCTTCAGGGCGCTCGCCCAGTTGGTCCCGGCCGCCAGATAGTCGGTGAATCCGCTCTGGCGGTATTGCCCCGGCACCATGGCATCCGCGCCGAGAACGCGGAAATATCTCGAAATCAACGGATTGCTGTTGACCGCGTTGCGGATGGCGAACGCGATCTCCATGGCATTGGCTACCAGTCCATATCCCTCGAGCTCCATCTGCCGGCGCGAGACGTCGAGGCTGGCGATCAGCTGCTGGTTCGGGCTGGTCGAGGCGTGCGTGAATACGGCCTCCTTGAACTGCGCTTCGACGGTGTGGAATTCGATGTCCTTGACCGCCAGCATCGAGCCCTGCCGGATCGCCGACATCGACTTGTGGGTCGAGTTGGTCTGGTAGACGCGCAGCCGGATCTGGCGCGGGTCGGGGATCAGCCGGGTCTCGAGCAGGACCTCGTCGGAAGGATTCTTGCCGAGCTCGGCCTGCTGTTTCTCATAGGCGGTGACCGACTTGGGATCGCGCATCCAGGCTTCGATCTCGTTCGCCGCGCCCATCGCGGTTCGCCGCCTCAGGAACGGTGAAAACCGCGCGAAGCCGAACCAGGCCTCGTCCCAGAGGAAGATCAGGTCAGGCTTGATCGCGAGGCATTCCTCCATCACCCGCCGCGTGTTGTAGATGTGGCCGTCGAAGGTGCAATTGGTCAGGTCGATCATCTTGACCCGGTCGAGCCGGCCGTCGGCCTTCGCGTTCAGAAGCGCCTGCTTGATCGTCTGCAACGGCACGGCGCCGTACATCGAGTATTCCGTCATCGGGAATGCCTCGACGTAGAGCGGCTGCGCGCCGGCCAGCACCATGCCGTAATGGTGCGACTTGTGGCAGTTGCGGTCGACGATTGCGATGTCGCCGGGACCCAGCAGCGCCTGCACGGCCATCTTGTTGGACGTCGAGGTGCCGTTGGTCACGAAGTAGACGCGGTCGGCGCCGAGCGCGCGCGCGGCCTTCTCCTGCGCCTTCTTGATGTTGCCGGTCGGCTCCAGCATGCTGTCGAGGCCGCCGGTGGTCGCGCTGCTCTCGGCAAGGAACAGGTTCAGCCCGTAGAATTCCCCCATGTCGCGGATCCAGTCCGACTTGAACACGGACTTGCCGCGCGCGATCGGCAGCGCGTGGAAGGTGCCGATCGGCCGCTGCGCATATTTCTTCAGATTGTCGAAGAACGGCGTGTCGAAGCGATCCTGCACGCCCTCCAGAATTGAAAGGTGCAATTCGAGGATATCCTCGACCGAGTAGAACACCCGGCGCACCACATCGGCCTCGGGATTGCCGGCCAACTCCTCGACGTCGCGATTGGACATGAGGTAGAGGTCAAGCTCGGGACGCACCCGCTTCAGGATATGGGCCAACCGCAGCGCGGACGCATCGGACTCGTCGTTCAGCCCCATGGCGCCGGTCATGGCACGAAGCACCGGCGCATCGTGGCGCGAGCGCAGCCCGAAGCCTTCATTGATCACCACCGCCGCAATGTTGGGGTTCAGCATTGCCGCACAGAAGGCGTCCTCGAGGTTGCCCACGACCACGGGCTCATAGATGAAGGCGTCGACCGGACGCCGCAGCTTGCGCCATTCCGCCAGGAGCCCGGGCCAGTTGTTGGCCGGCACCCCGGTCACGATCAGGGTCTCGAAGTAAGGACGGCGCGCCGCCGATTGTCCCAGGGTTGGCGGAAGCAGATCGGGAACGTCGCCATTGCCCTCGTCCTGCGTGCTCCAGTCACCTGCATGCTGGCGGAAGGATTTTGTCTGAAGTGCCTGCGCGATCCGCGTCGCAAGCATATGCGAGGTGGCGGCGTCGCCCGCCGCTGCGGCTTCCTTCAGCGCCGCCATCAAACGAAGGCCCGGGTAGCCGTGGAACTCCTCCGTCACCGCAAGCGCCGACAGCGCCGCGTCATATGCCGCACGGTTGCCGCCCCTGCTCCATACCTTCGCCGCCTCAACCAGATCGCGCCAATTGTCGGCTCGTCCACCGGGCCCGGAGAAGAACTGGTCGATGCGCTGCTGTGCCGGCTTCGCGTCGTTGGCCATGAGAGTCTCCCGATCTCGTGATCTCAGCGCTGGTTCTGTCCGATCGTACAAACCGGGCCCATTGCATCCTTTGATCCAAGTCAAGCTGCAAGCTGGATTGAGACAGCTCCCCAAGCGCGGGTGATCACGACGTCTTGCGGCGCAACAAGGCTGGAATGTCGCAGCAGTTCGCACGGCCGCGCACGCTAGGTGCTTGCCTGTGGCTTCCTGTTGCTCAAGACGCTGTCGAGCGTACGCATCCAGTCACCGCTATCGGTCTTGTCGGCAAGACCATCCGCCTGAAGCAGATCCCGCAACTGCGCGTGCGCGCCCACGATGCAGAATGTGATCTGGCGCGATGCAAGTTCCTGGTGAAGGTCGTGCAGCATGCGCGAGCCCGCAAGGTCGATGAACGGCGAGGCCGACAGGTCACAGGCCACCAGCTTGACGTCGGGCGACACCCGAAGCGCCGCCAGCACCGTTTCGAAGATCGTCTCCGCGTTGACATAAAGGAGCGAGGTCTCCGGGCGGAACGCGATGATCCCGGTCAAGGGCTCGACGTCATCGTGTCGCGCCCGGTCGGAATAGCGCCCACTGCCGGCTTGACGGCCCAGAAACGCGATATTGGGCTGGGACGCCCGCAACAACAGCAGGAAGATCGAGGCGACGGCCGCCAGCAGCACACCCTGCAATATCCCGAGGAACAGCACGGACACCAGCGCGATGATTGCGGCATAGAAATCGATCCGGCTGATCCGCCACATTCTGGCCAGCGCCGAAATATCGACCAATTTGTAGACGGCTGAGAAAACGATCGCGGCGAGCACGGTCTTCGGCAGATTGGTCAGCAGGCCGGTGAAGAACAGCAGGCAGAGTGCGAGGGTTGCCGAACAGAACACCAGCGCCAGCGGCGTGCGTGCGCCGGCGGCGTCATTCACGGCCGACTGCGACAACCCGCCGGCGACGGGATAGCCATGCCCGAAGGCTGCGGCGAGATTGGCCGCGCCGAGTCCCAGAAACTCTTGCCTGACATCCAGCGGGTAGCCGTGCTTTGCCGCAAAGCTTCGTGCGGCGGACACCCCTTCCACATAGGCCAGCACGAGGCATCCGGCGGCGATCGGAAAGAGATCGTCAAATTCGAGCAGACCAAATGTCGGTAGCGAAAGGGTCGGCAAGCCGGTTGGGATCGCTCCGGTCACCGGCAAGCCCAGTTCTGCGAGCCCGAATGCGCTGGCCGCGAGGATCGACAGCGCGACCACCGCCAGCCCAACGGGCTTTCCGGGCAGTCTCTTCTCGCCGAGCAGGAGCAGCACCGTCGCAGCCACACCAATGCCGAGCACCAGCGGCCTGGTATCGCCGAGCTGGCCGGCAAGCCTGATCACGCGGTCGAAGAAGTTGTGGCCGCCTCCAGCGACGCCGAACAGGCTGGGCAGCTGACTCATGATGATGGTGAGGCCCGCTCCGGCCTTGAAGCCCACCAAGATACTATCGCTGATCAACCGCACCAGCAGGCTGAGCTTGAACAGCCAGGCGATCAGGCAGAGCACTGCGACGCTGAAGGCCACGAGGCTGGCAATCTGCCCATAACGCGCGGCATCGCCGCCGGCCAATATGCCGACCGCGCCGGCGATCATCAGCGAGATCGCCGACGTGGGTCCGACCGCGAGCTGCCGGGACGAGCCCAGCAGGGCGTAACCCACGCCGCCGAGCAGATAGCCATAGACGCCGATCTGCGGCGGCAGACCCGCGAGCCCCGCATAGGCCAGCGACACCGGGATCGCGTAGGCCGCCAGCGTGACCCCGGCGATTGCGTCCGCCCCGAGCCAGGATGCGCGGTAGTCGGCGAGCCAGTTCGCCGGCGGAAACCAGCGCATCCAACTCGTCTCTGCCTGGATCGACATCAAGCCCGCCGTATGACGCCACAATGGTCGCATGTGGTTGCGCCGGCGGGTCCGATGCGCGTTGATTCAGATCAAGCCTTGCAGCCCTCAATGTGCTTCAGATCTTGCGCGGCTCGATCGTCGTGACCTGCAGATTTGCCAGATGACTGCCGGAGCGCATGGCATGCGTCAGCACCGCTTACGGACCCTCGCAACCGCAGCGCTGCTGTTGCTTGGCCTGACCGCTCCAGCACGCGCCGATGACCAACAGTCACCCCAGCGCATCCAGGAAGAGATCTGGGTGTTGCCCACGCCCCTGCCGATGTTCGCTTATCTGGTCCGTCCGCTCGGCGATGGCCCTTTCCCACTGGTCATCATGAACCATGGCGTGTCGTTGAACGCCAGGGATCGCAGCTTCTTCCCGCTGGTCGAATTCCGCGATGCCGCAATGTGGTTCGCGCGGCGCGGCTACCTCGTGGTGGCTCCGGTCGGGACCGGCTATGGCGCGGCGGCCATTGATATTCCCGAACGCGGTCTCTATGGCCCGTTCTTCTCCAAGATCGGGAAATGCACCAATCCCAATTTCCTCGATGCGGGCCTCGCCGTCGCGCAGGTCGATCTTTGGATCATTGATTACATGGCGGCCGAAAGGCGCATTGTGCCGAAGGACGTCATCGTCGTCGGACAGTCTGCCGGTGGCTGGGCTGCGATCGCGTTATCGAGCCTCAACCCGCCGCAGGTCAAGGCCATCATCACCTTCGCGGCAGGCCGCGGCGGCCGTGTCGACGGCAAACCCAACAACAATTGCGGCCCCGACAGGCTGGTCGAAGCGACCGGCGCGTTTGGCCACACCTCGCGGGTGCCGATGCTGTGGCTCTACATCGAGAACGACACGTTCTTCGGCCCGGCCCTGTCAAAGCGAATGCACGAAGCCTTCACGCGCGCCGGCGGGCGAGCCGAATACCATCTATTGCCGCCGTTCGGCGACGAAGGGCATTTCCTGATCGGCTCTCCCGATTCCATTCCCACATGGTCGCCTTTGGTCGAACGATTTCTCAACAAGGTTCGCTAGGCGGCCCTTCCCGCTGGAGGAGCATCCATGGTCCGATATGGTGCCTTGGTGAAGTTGGTGCTGCTTGCGGCCGGCATCAGTGCTGCCCACGGTCAGCAGACGCCCTCACCACCGGCTGCGGCGAAGGACGGTGGCGAGGTGGCCCCGCGGGGGACACGCGCGCCGGTGCGAGATATCAAGTATGGCGAGTGGCGAAAGCTCTGCTTCAATGCTGCCGGCGCCAAGACATTATGCCGGACGACGATCACCGGCACCTTCCCAACCGGGCAGACGGCCGTTCGCGTCGATCTGATCGAGCGAGAGGACGGCAGCGACCGCGTCCAGCTGTTCCTGCCGGTCGGGATGTATCTGCAGGCTGGCGTCAAGCTATCGGTCGACCAGAAGGCCGTTCATCGGCTTCCCTACACCTGGTGCGCGACCAACATGTGCATCGCGGCCGATGTTGCCGATCCCAAGCTTCTCGAGGACATGGATGGCGGAAAGACGCTCTCGATCGAGGTCGTCGACACCAGTATTCTGACGATGACCACATCGGTCCCGCTCGACCGATTTGCGACCGTGCGCAAGGGGTCGCCCGCGTTGACACTCGATCAAGCCATCGATGAATGATTGGGACCGGCAGCCGCTAGACCACGCCAGTCAACAGCCGTTCAAGCGGTTGGATCAGCGAATTGGCAGTGAATGGCTTGGTCAGATAGGCCGCGCATCCCGATGCCATTGCAGCCATGCGCGTCGCCGGGTTGTCATTGCCGGTGATGTAGATGACGGGGATTTCGATGCCCTGATCTGCCAGGCGGTGCCGCAGTTCGATCCCGGACCCATCGCTGAGATTGATGTCCAATATCAGACAAACCGCGCTGTCGAAGCTGCCATGTCTCAGCAACGCGCTTCCGGTCTCGAACAGCCTGGATGCAAATCCACATTGCCGCAGAAGCCGTCCGATTCCACGGAGCATCGAGGGATTATCATCCACGACGAAAACGAGTTTCGCGGTCGGCAAATCCTGAAGCCTTTACCTATCGCTGAATGACCTTCGCCCGCGTATGGACAAAGGGCATGTCAAGCGGCTACCGGCGCGCAATATTCTCGCGGCCGATATCGGAGATACGCCGCGTCACAGAGCTTTCATATTGTACCATGGGACAGGAGGGCAGCGCTGCCCGGCAGATCAAGCCTTGACTTCGCCCCCGGACGCGCGCGTGCCGAGCTGCTCCGCGATCGAAACCAGCTCGGCAAGTGACTGCACCTGCATCTTCTCCATGACCTGGTGACGATGCGCCTTGATCGTGCGTTCGGTCGTGCCAAGCTCGTGGGCAATCTGCTTGTTGATCCGACCGCACACGATCAGATCGAACACCTGCCGCTCGCGTGGGGTCAACTTCGCCAGCAGCGCGCGCAGTGAGTCGAGCCTGGTTCGCTGGCCACGGGCCAGTTCGTGCCGCGCAACGGCGCGATTGATCGCCTCGATCAGCTGTTCCGACGCGATCGGCTTGGTCAAAAAATCTTCGGCACCTGCCTTGATCGCCTGGACCGTCGTCGCTGTGTCGGCATATCCGGTCAGGAACACGATCGGGAGTGTCGACCCCAGCTCGTTGAGGCGACGCTGCAGCTCCGGACCACTCATTCCGGGAATGCGTACATCCAGCAGGATGCAGCCGGTCTCCTCGTCGTCGGGCAATTGATCGAGCAATTCCCGGGCCGATGCGTACGTAGCAACTCGATAGCCTGCAAGTTTGAGCCGGCGCTCGAGCGCTGTACGAAACGAGGCATCGTCGTCAACTATGTGCACGTAAGCGTGCATTATTGCTCCACCGCCTGCCGATCGCCGCTACTTATTGAATGACCATCAGCCGTGGCTGAAAATACTGCGTTGGTCGTAAATCGAACCTTGCACCTCGGCAAGCAAGACCCAAACGCGCTACGCCGCCAGTGGCAGTGAGAGGTGGAATACCGCGCCTCCTCCGGACTGGTTCTCGGCCCAGAGCTGACCGCTATGCGCCAGAACGATCGTCCGTGCGATGGACAGGCCGATGCCCATGCCCTGCTCCTTTGTGGTGAAGAACGGATCGAAGATGTCGTTCAGCCTGTCCTGCGGAATTCCCGGCCCGGAATCGCTGATGGAGATCACCGCCGACGCGTCCCCATTGACCTCCGTACGGCCGATGATGGTGCGCCCGTAGGGCATTTTGGCCATCGCGTCCATGCTGTTGACCACGAGGTTAAGAATGACCTGCTGCAACTGGACGGGGTCGCCTTTCACCCGCAGGGTCTGCGGTGAGGTCTGCAGGTAGATTGCGACGTTGCGCGCCGAGGCCTGCAGCTTGAGGAAATCGAATGCTTCCCGCATGGTCTGGTTGAGGTCGATCTCCTTCTTCTCAAATGGCGCACGCTTCAGCAGGCTGCGCATCCTGCGGATCACCTCGCTTGCCCGCAGATCATCGCGCTTGATGTCCGAAATGATTTCCCGCACCTCCTGAAGGTCGGGCGTCGGCGAACTGAGGATCAGTTCCGCGCTCTCGGCATTGGTCAGGATCGAGCCCAGCGGCTGGTTGAGCTCATGAGCAATCGAGGACGAGAGTTCTCCGGCAGTCGCCTGCCGATTGATATGGGCGAGCTGAGACAGGCGATTGCGGGCTTCGACTTCGGCACTCCGCCGCATGTGACGCTCATGTAGCAGAAACGCAATCAGAGTTGTTTGAACCAATAGTGCCGTGGCCAGGGCGACGGCCCGCCAACGATATTTTTGCAGGAAGGTCGGTTCGCGGAAGCGGATCTCGCTGCCTGGTGGCAGGTTGGCTTCGCTGACGTTCCAGCGATGCATCTGCCGCCAGTTGAAAATGGGCTTCACGGTATCGACAGCCGACGGCGGCAAGCTTTCCGGCGGCTCGCCATCCAGAATCCGCAGCGCCCTGCCCGCTGCTTCGGCACCGACCAGGGATGGGATGATGACAAATCCGCCGATGCCGCCCGGTTCGAGGAACGTCTCCGCCGCAACCACGATGGGACGATTTGCTCTCGCTGCGACAAATGAGAGGGCATCCGAGGGCGGATAGTAGTTGCCTTTGCCGTCGCTGTAGAGGCCGGTGTAGATGATCGCGCTATGGTCGGGAAGCGCTGCGACCCGCTCGACGATATCAGGCATCGGACGTCCGATGATCTCGACGATGTCGAGTCCCGGAATGCCGGCCGCCGCCTGGTCTTTCCAATTACGAAACAGAACCTGCCGCCCCCAGTCTGCGCCAACGAGCACGATGGTCTTGAGCTCCGGCACGACGGCGCGGGCGGCCGTGACGGCATCCTGGAGCTTCGATGCCACGATGCCGCCGGTCACGGAGGCCGGCGGTCGCAATCGCTTGAAATCGGCCTCTTCGACCAGCGCAAACACGACTGGCGTATCGGGCCAAAGCTGCGGACGCCAGCGGAGCGCCAGTTCAAGCGCAGCCGCTCCAATGGTGACCACGACGCCGATCGGCCGATCGCGATATTTCGCCTCGAGAAACCGCCGGACATTCTCCTGATAGGCTTCGCCACCGAAACGATTGAGATCGAGGCTCTCCGTGTAGACGGTGGTCGGCGCGTGACCGTGAGCGCTCACCGCATCCCTCAAGCCAACGAACACCTGGTAGTAGAAGGGGCCACGTCGATCGGACTGGTCCAGCACCAGCATGGAATGCGGGCGCATCTCTTGCGCCCGGAGCACAGCCGGCGCCAACAGCGCAGCCAGCAGGATGACCAGTCCAGAGAGCCGAATTGCCTTGCCCATAGCGTTCGGAGCCGGAGACCAACGGGTTCAAAAAATAGCACCCGGTTATCGGCGTGAATATTGAAAAGTAATCTAAGATGGTGCGCATCAATTGCGAACAAATTGCCGCATTTGGCGCACCCTGTCCTTTAGGACAATGACCTCAAGACCAATAGAGACTGGCCGGGCCCTGTCGTAGTCATTGCGCGCGGACAAGCATTTCGAGCCGCCGCGGACGCTGCAACAGTCGTTACCCAAGAGAGTTAGTCCATGTTCGCTCGCGTCAATATCAGACCGGCCAATGTACCGAGCATCCTCGGCGGGCTGACCGCCCGGCACGCCAACTGCACCACCAGCGAATTCCACTACAGGAAAGGCACCGAGATCTACGGGGAGAAGGAGCCGGCGGAGTACGTCTACCAGGTCGTTTCGGGGGCGGTCCGCAGCTACAAGCTGCTCTCCGACGGACGCCGCCAGATCGGCGCCTTTCACCTTGTCGGAGACATCTTCGGCCTCGAGAATGCCGAAACCCACCGCTTCACCGCCGAAGCCATCGTCGACACGAACGTGCACCTGATCAGGCGGATGAGCCTCGAACGCGTGGCCGATTCCGATTTCGCCCTGGCTCGCAACCTGCTGGTCATGACCACCAGCAACCTGCGGCATGCCGAAGAGCACATGCTGCTGCTCGGCCGCAAGACCGCATTGGAGCGGGTTGCCGCGTTTCTGCTCGAAATGGATCGCCGGCTGACCGGAGTCGGCGTCGTCGCCTTGCCGATGTGCCGGCGTGACATTGCCGACTATCTCGGGCTGACGCTCGAAACCGTGTCACGCGCGCTGTCCAAGCTGCACGCCTACGGCGCGCTCAACTTCCTTGGCTCGAACCAGCGCGAAATCATGCTGGTTGACCGCGACCAGCTGTCCAGGCTGGACAACTGACCGCGAGGTCAGGGGGATTTCGTGAGCGCCTCCTGGCGCTCGATGGTCTTTTGCAACACTTCGAACAGCACCGCGGTCGACCACCCGAACATGAGAATGCCGTTCATGGCCGCCATCGGTCCGATCAACAGCCACTGCTTGACCGGGATAACATCGCCATAGCCGAGCGTGGTGTAGTTCACGAAGGCGAAATAGAGCAGATTGCTGCCGGCGGGCGCGGCGCCGAGCACCCAATAGGCCAGGCTCCACACCACGATCTCGAGCGTGTGAGCCAGCATCAGCGCAAGCGCGGTGGCGACCATCACGCCGCTGAGCTGTAGCCCGGCCCGGCCGGCCGCGCTCAAGGCGACGTTGCGAAGCAACCCGATGGCCGCGACTGTCCAGAGCGAATGGATCGCGATGTTGATCGCGCTCACCGCCGATCCCACGAGGAGCTGAAACAGCATCATCGCTCTCCCGCCAGCCGGGCGCGGTCGTCCCGGATCCATGCCGTGATCAATTCCCAGGCGACCGCGAGAATGATTGGACCGATGAACAGGCCCACGATGCCGTGGGCAAGCGTGCCGCCGATCACGCCGACGAAGATGACGAGCGCCGGCGTGGTCAGGCCCCGCCCCATCACCAGCGGCTTCAGCACATTGTCGAGGACGCCGACGACCAGGAAGAAGAACGTGAGGGCGAGCGCCGTCGGGAAGTCCTTGGCCGACCATAGCCAGATGATGACCGGAAACAGCACGATTGCCGCCCCGATCTGCACGATCGCGAGCAGCATCACGACAAACGCCAGCAGTCCTGCGCTCGGGATCCCGGCCAGCTTGAAGCCAATGCCGGCCAGCAGCGATTGCAGGACGGCGACACCGATGACGCCGCGGGAGACCGCCCGGATGGTCGCACCTGCAAGATCGAGGAAGTGCTCGCTCTGCTCCGGCACGATGCGGGACAGGAAGCTCCGGCACGCCGCTGCAAGCTGCGAGCCATACGGAAACAGAAATCCCGCCACGACGACCGCCAGCAGAAACTTCACCATCCCGATCCCGGCATCACTGGCAAACGCAAACAGGGTCCCGGCCAATGGCTTCAGATGCGGCACGACCTCGCGAAGCACGGCGCGCAGATTGGTCGACGCCCGATCCCAGATCTCATGGAGTGGGCCGCCGATCAGCGGCCAATCCTTGACCTCCGGCGGCGGCGACGGCACGACAACGTTGCCGGCGCCCAGTTGTTCGGCGAGCTCCTTCATCCCCTCTACAGCTCCGATTCCGAGCCAGGTCGCCGGCCCGATGACGACTCCCAGAGAGATCAAGGTCAGCACGAGCGCCGCGATGCCGGCATGGCCGCCGAGCATTGCTGCGAGCCAGGTGAAGACGGGATAGAGCGCGACCGCGAGCACCACGCTCCAGGCCAGGATCGGCACGAACGGGCTGACCAGGACGAACGACCAGTAGATCAACAGCGCCAGCAATCCGAGGCGAATTGCGAGCTGGATGAACTCGTCTCCGGTCACGAGCTGGCGAAGGGTTTTCAAGAGCGTGCTTTCGATTGAGCATCAGCTGCTACGCAGGAAGCGGTGCCATCGCCTTGCCGCGCACGGCTTGATTCAGATCAAGCGTGATGCGTCCGGACTTTCGCCGAAGAAGCGGCCCCGGTTCGGGGGCAGGAATCGGTCCGCTCCAACTTCGCCGGGATGCGTTCGCGGTCGGGATCACGAGCGCGAGCGCGCCCCCATGAGGCGGCGGCCTGCCTATCCGCGGCAATTGTCCCAAGGCGAAGGATCAATCGTCCGCACCGCCCCCTCGCCACTTTGATTCAAATCAAGCTTCGGCCGGCCGCGGCTGACAGGCTCGGCATGCTCATGGACTGGAAAGCCGCTCTCGATTTGGCTGCCTTTCGATCACGACTGCCTGTGTCACCCCGATGTGGAGGACGTCATGAAGAATACCAAGACCCTGTCGGCCTTGATCCTGCTTGCGAGCATGGGCGGCATTGGCGCTGGCCAGGCGGCGCCGCTGCCGACCAACGTCGCGGCCATGAAGGGCATGGTCGAGAACAACACCGCCCTTCAGGTGCGCTGGGGCGGTTGGGGCGGCTGGCGCGGCGGCGGCTGGGGCTATCGCGGTTGGCGAGGCTACGGCGGCTGGGGAGGCTATCGTGGATGGGGCTATCGAGGCTGGGGCGCCGCGGCCGCCGGTGCGCTCGTTGGCGGAGCCATCGCGAGCTCGGCCTACTACGGCGGATATCCCTACTATGGCGGTGGATACGGCTATGGCGGCGGCTATGGCTACGACTATTGCCCGCCGGGCGGCGGCTATGGCTATGCACCGGCTTATTACGCTCGGCCGCGCTACTATGGATGGTAGTCTGGACATCGGATGCCAGGCCGGCCTTCGGTGATGTCACCGAAGGCCGAGCAGCGAACGCCGGTAGCCGCTCTCGCGCGCTTCATTCCTGCACACGAAGCCGCCATCGAAGCCCCTGGCATAGCGGCTTTGCCCTTTGAGGTAGTAGCGTCCGCGCCGAAAATCGAGCCAGACCACGCTATCGCCGGGGCAATGCCGCTGAGCCTGGGCTTCATAGCGGAACGGCGTCAGCGGCAGCGCAGCCGTCTGTTGCGCGCAGCAAAACAGGAAGATCGCGGCGCAGGCCCCGACGCCCAACCTGGCCGCCTGACGGTCTCTGCGTCCGTTCGACTTTTCAGCCAATTTGAAGTGCATTCATTGCCGCTGGGAATGATCCGTGTCGCGCTGAAGACGATAGCTCATATTGTCAGAGCTTCGCTGGCGAAGCACCTCAGAACGACGAATTCGGCACCACGCATGGCCAACATGAGGCTCGCTCAGGACGACAGCAATCCAAAGGCGATCGCCGCGGTCGACAGCATCCCGGCCGTCACGACCACGACCCTGAAGGCAATATCGCCGTCGGCCAATTCAAGCCAGCGATGCAGCCAATTGCGAGCGCCAGCCGGCTGGCTTGCGCCACGCACTCGCCGAAATCTGTCGCTGGCATACCCCATGACTGCCATTGTAGATCGCGGTGGAATGGAGAGACCAGTGCAGCTTGTGCCAAGCAGTCAGGATCACGTGCGACGGCTTGACTGACCCAATTGGGCCATACGAGCCGGTTCGGCCGAAGGCCCGCTCAACCAGCGTCCTAGCTTCCCCTCGAGCCGGTGGCGTTCCGCATCGGACGTTCCTGCTCCGACGCGCTCTTCGAGGGCGCCGCGCCGCACATGGAGCTACTCCTTGACTCCGCGGTCGCCGTGCGCGCGGTGCGATCAAACGGATTCCGCTCCATGACCTTCAGCGAAGCGAGCTCTTCCTTGTTCAAAAAGGAGATCTTTCCCGGCGGAGTCATCACCATCTTGCCGATGGCCGCCGGAGCAATACGGAGCTTGGCCGACAACCTCGCAAGCTTGATCGTGTCACGAATCGTTCGACTGTCCTCGTTGCCGTGTAGATTGGAAACCGAGTGGACGCCGATCTTGGCATTTGGCGCCACATAACGCTTCCTGCTCGCCAGGAAAATAAAAGCGCATGCCGAGTCGCATTCTCCGGAAACATAAGTGGCGATTTGCCTCTGGTGCGCGAGCATGGCGATTCGGAAGCCTTCGTAGAGAGACCCGCCTCGGGAATCGAGATCGAGGCCGACGATCCGGCGCTCAGTCGCCAGATATCCGCGAAAGCGGACAAAGTCCCCATCCCTGACATCTCCACTGAGCTTCAAAACATCTCCAAAACATCCTCGGACACGGGAAAACTCCATCGCGAGACAACTCGTCGACGTCAGCACGACCGCGATGCTCAAAACGCATCCTGCAATTCGCATCGAGCGAACTGCAGGCGCTCGAGAACGAAGCTGTCCCGTTGCGACATCGCTTCGGAGTGGCCGCACCCCATGCGCGGCGCTCCGGCTCGTTGCCTGGGCGTCGATAAATGTCGCGCGGAGGACCCTCAAAGCGTGCTTCCTGGCTGCCACGACGCTCCCCATCTGACCCGGGACCTCACACGATTGAGAGAGCATTGAAGCGCATCGTGGGTTGATCTGAATCAAACCCAATTCAGCAAGCGCGCAGGCGGGAGACTTCTAGAGAGGGACGCTGGCCCTCACGCGCACGCTCTATGCCGAGAGCAAACATCATCTACGGACTTTAAGATCAGCCAGTCCAACCCAGTATTGGGGTCACGAAGAATTTTCAACCTAAGCCATTCATTTGGTTTATTTATTTTCGTTGCCCGATCCTTGAAGGGATTGGACCGACTGAGGAAGCCCATTCAGGCTCAAAATGCGAGATCAATCGACGCTCCGCGCGAATTGCTGGTTGCCAAGGCAACCTAACGCGGGATGCGACGTCTCGATGGTGCAGCGTCCCGAAAGCCGCCGCTTGCGCCCCATGGCTTGGGCGATGGCTGCTCACGCGCGCGGGACAACGCTGTTCGCGACGCGCCATCTTGTGTAGACTTTCAAGGGCATCCCGATCAGTTTGGGAGAACGACAATGAAAGTCTTCTTGCTCGCCTGCGTCGTCGCCATCGTCATGGCGGCGATCGGGGCGTTGGCGCTAAACCGCGTGCAAGAGCCGGTCGCACAGGCCTTTGCGACGACGGGCGTACGGCTGTAGCGCGTCCGCGTCGAACGGCCGCGCGCCCTGCCTACTCCGCCGCGGTAACGGAGGGCTGGGGTCGGGCGTCGCGCGCATTCTCCTCCTCAAGCCAGAGGCTGTGGTGCTCCCTGGCCCAATTGACATCGACGGTGCCGCTTCCCATCGCCTCGAACGCGCCTTCCATGCCGATCGTGCCGATATAGATGTGCGCCAGCATCACTGCCGTGAAGAGCACCGCGACGATGGAGTGGACGATCTGCGCGAGCTGCATCCCTTCGATGCCTGACAGGTAGAACGGGAACATCAGCGCATATCCCGTCGCTGCCACCAGACCTCCGCCGATGACCACGATCCAGTAGACCGCCTTCTGGCCGGCGTTAAAACGGTAGGCCGGCGGGTGATCGTGCCCGACGATGCCGCCACCGCGCTTGATCCACTCGACATCCGCCCTGTTCGGGATATTGCCGGCGATCCACATCAGGAAGATCAGCACGACGCCAATGGTGAACGGGAAGCTGAGATAGTTATGAACATACTTTGCCCATTGCGACCATTCGGAAAACGCCTCGTGGCCGATCAGCGGCAGAAGCAATGGACGTCCAAAAGTGACGTTCAATCCCGAGATCGCCAGAATGATGAAGCAAGTCGCCGTCATCCAGTGCACGAAGCGCTCGAACGCACTAAAGCGCACGATGGTCCGGCCCGAACGCCCGCTCTGCAACCGCACCATCCCGCGGCTGAGATAGAAGATGACCAGCGCCGCCAGCATGCCAACAATCGCGATGCCACCGATCCAGCGCAGCGTCACATTCCGGAACTCGCGCCACTCACGGCCGGCGGGCTGCTCGAGAACCCCCGAGCGCTGGTCGGGAATGCTGACGCGTCCCTGCACCCGGTTCAGTTCCTGCAGCAGCTGTTGCTCCTTGACCGAACTTGCGGTCGGGTTGACCTGCTGGGCCATGGACGGGGAAGCCGCGGAGACGAGCAGCAGGAGCCCGGCCACGCCAATGACGAGCCGAACAAATCGTGCAAAACACGCCATAAGGTCCTCCCGATATCGACGCGACCCGCGCTAGGTCGTCGTCAGGACTCGATCGTCTCGCGATAGGCGGTCTTCCAGCCCCATGCGCCCGAGCCGTAGCCGCGCTTCAGCACGCGCTCCTTATAGATCTGCGCAATGATCTCGCCGTCGCCGGCGAGCAGCGACTTGGTCGAGCACATCTCCGCGCACAGCGGCAGCTTGCCTTCGGCAAGCCGGTTTGCACCGTATTTCTCATATTCTTCCTTGCTGCCATCGGCCTCGGGGCCGCCGGCGCAATAGGTGCACTTGTCCATTTTTCCGCGCGAGCCGAAATTGCCGACCTTCGGGTATTGCGGCGCGCCGAACGGACAGGCGTAGAAGCAGTAGCCGCAGCCGATGCAGAGATCCTTGGAGTGCAGAACCACGCCGTCGGCGGTGGTATAGAAACAGTTCACCGGGCACACCGCCGCACAGGGCGCGTCCGTGCAGTGCATGCAGGCCATCGAGACCGAGCGTTCGCCCGGCTTGCCGTCGGCGATGGTGACGACCCGACGGCGGTTGATGCCCCAGGGGACCTCGTGCTCGTTCTTGCAGGCCGTGACGCAGGCGTTGCACTCGATGCAACGGTCGGCGTCGCAGAGAAATTTCATACGTGCCATCGTCGTTGCTCCCTTATGCCGCCGCGATCTGGCAGAGCGTGACCTTGGGCTCCTGCATGCCCGTCGCGGGATCGTATCCGTAGGTGGTGATCGTGTTCGCGCTTTCGCCGAGCACAATCGGATCCGTGCCCTTCGGGTAATTGCCGCGAAGATCCTTGCCCGCAAGCCAGCCACCGAAATGGAAGGGCATCCAGGCAACACCCTTGCCGACCCGCTCGGTGACGAGCGCCTTCATCCTTGCCCTGGAATTGTTCTCGGCGCCGGTGACCCAGACCCAGCCGCCGTCCTTGACCCCGCGATCGGCCGCATCAGCAGGATTGATCTCGATGAACATGTCCTGCTGCAACTCGGCGAGCCACGGGTTGGTGCGCGTCTCCTCGCCGCCGCCCTCATATTCGACCAGACGGCCGGACGACAGGATCAGCGGGAACTGCTTTGCAATGCCTTTCTCCACCGCGGCCTTCTGCACGGAGAATCCGATATTGGGCATCCGGAACTGCTTGGCGTCGGGCAGCGTCGGGTATTTGGCGACGAGATCGACGCGTGGCGTATAGATCGGCTCACGGTGAACCGGGATCGGATCCGGCAAGCCGAAGGCATTCATGCGCGCCTTGCCGTTGCCGTAGGGCACGCAGCCATGCGCCAGCGCGACGCGCTGAATGCCGCCCGACAGATCGAGCGACCACGACACTGTATCCGGATTGGCCGGATTGATCTTGTTGATCACGGCCATTTCCGCTTCGGTGAGCTCGGTGTCCCAGCCGAGCTTCTTCAGGCTCGCCAGCGTGAATTCCGGATAACCATCCTGGATTCCCGACCCCAACGAATACGAGCCGTCCGCGAGCAGGCTTACCTTCCGCGTCGTGCCGTCCGGTAGCTTCTCCTCGCGCTCGACGCCGAACCGCGGCCGGAACGTGCCGCCGCCGTCCATCACATGCAGATTGGTGTTGTAGAGCAGCGGCGTGCCCGGGTGCTTGACCTCGGGTGATCCCCAGCACGGCCAAGGCAGGCCGTAATAGTCGCCGCCAACCTCGGGATCGTCCTTCGGCGCCCGCATCGTCAGCATGTCGAACTTCGCCTGGTTCTTCATGTGCGCCTTGAGGCGCTCGGGCGATTGTCCGCAATAGCCGGTCGACCAGCTGCCGCGGTTCATCTCGCGCAGCACGTCCTCGGCCTCGGGCAGGTTGTTCTCGACTTTGATCTTCTTGAACATCTGGTCGGCGAAGCCGAGCTTCTTCGCCATCAGATAGATGATTTCGAGATCGTCCTTCGATTCGAAGATCGGCTTCACGATCTGCTCGCCCCACTGCAGCGAGCGGTTGGAAGCGACGCGCGAGCCCTTGCACTCGAACTGCGTGGCGACCGGGAGAATGTAGACGCCATCCGTGCGCCCCGCCTCGACCGCGAGCGAGGCCCAGGTCGTCGGATGCGGATCGGCAATGACGAGCAGCTCGAGCGCCTTCAGGCCGTTGAGGGATTCAGGGATACGGGTGATGCTGTTGGAGGCGTGTCCCTGCACGAACACCGCCTTCACGTTGTCCTTCTGGGCAACCTGTTCCTTCGGCAACGTCACCGCTTCGAACCAGCGGGTCAACGGAATGCCGGGGGTTTCCATGATCTGCTTGGAATCGAACCGCGACTTCAGGAAGTCATAGTCGACCTCCCAGACCCGCGACCAGTGCTTCCAGGCGCCTTCGGCGAGACCGTAGTAGAACGGCAGCGTGACGATATCGAGCCCGACATCGGTCGCGCCCTGCACGTTGTCGTGGCCTCGGAAGATGTTGGCGCCGGCGCCGGCCTTGCCGACATTGCCGGTCATCAGCAGCGCGATGCAGCTCGCCCGCACATTGGCGGTGCCGACGGTCTTCTGCGTCTGGCCCATGGCCCAGATCAGCGTCGCCGGCTTCTCGGTGGCGAACATCTTGGCGACGCGCTTGAGCTGCTCGCCGGGAATGCCGGTGACGCGCTCGACTTCGTCAGGAGGCCATTTCTCGACCTCCTTCTTGAGGTCGTCGAAACCGTAGACGCGCTGCCGGATGAACTCCTTGTCCTCCCAGCCGTTCTGCAGGATGTGCCACATCATGCCGTAGAGCACCGGAATGTCGGTACCCGGCCGCATCCGCACATATTCGGTCGCGTGCGCGGCCGTGCGCGTCAGGCGCGGGTCGATAACGATGAAGTTGGCCTTTTGCAGCTCCTTGCCCTCGAGCAGATGCTGCAGCGAGACGGGATGCGCCTCGGCCGGATTGCCGCCCAGGATGACCTGCGTCTTCGCATTGCGGATGTCATTATAGCTGTTGGTCATCGCGCCGTAGCCCCAGGTGTTGGCGACGCCGGTGACGGTGGTTGAATGGCAGATGCGGGCCTGGTGATCGGTATTGTTGGTGCCCCAGAAAGCACCGAGCTTGCGGAACAGGTAGGCGCCTTCGTTGGTCATCTTGGCCGAGCCGAGCCAATAGACGGAATCGGGACCCGACTTCTCACGTACAGCCTGGAACTTGTCGCCGATCTCGTTGATCGCGGTGTCCCAGGAGACGCGGGTCCACTGCCCGCCCACCAGCTTCATCGGATAGCGCAGCCGCCGCTCGCTGTGCACGAGCTCACGCACGGAAGCGCCCTTGGCGCAATGCGAGCCGCGATTGATCGGCGAATCCCAGCTCGGCTCCTGGCCGATCCATACCCCGTTCAGGACCTCGGCCGTCACCGTGCACCCAACCGAACAATGCGTGCAGATACTCTTGCGGACGGTCGCGCCCGCCGTAAGCGGACCGGCCACCGCGGCTTCCGCCTTGCGCACGCTGCCGAGCGGCAAGGTGCCGAACGCGGCGAGCGCGCCGCCGGCAAGACCGGATTTGCGCAGGAAGCTGCGGCGGTCGAGGCCACCGGCTTGATCTGCAGGGAAGCCGGCGGCGGAGCCTTGGCGCAGGGAGCGCTGGTTTGTTCGCTTGATCAGCACGGTCAACCTCCCTTGGCCGGATAACGATTGACGCGGTAGAAGGCCTTGACGTGATCGGTTTCCTTGTAGCGCGCCTTGCGCTTCTCATCGTTGGTTTCGCTGTCGGCTTGCGCCGCCCCGACCAGCGGCGTTGCGAGTGTCGCGCCGGCGCCCACCGTGCCGACGCCGACCTTGCGCAGGAAATCGCGGCGCCCGACTGTGGTAGTCCTGTCTTCACTCATCGCATCTCTCCTGGACCTGCGGATGCAGGTCAGTTCGCGAACGTGAATGCTTCTGTCTCAATCTCGATAAAGGCGCGACCAAGCGCACCGACCGTACGATAGAAGACGGCGCTCTCCGCGCGCTCGATGTCGGCAAACAGCCGCCCCATCCAGGACGCGACGTGTTTGCCGAAGAAGGCGCGCTGCGTGTCGAAGGGCGCCGGGAAACGCCCTCCCGCGAAGCCTGCCATGATCTCGCACAGGATAGCCGCGTGATCCTCCGGCTCGGAATTATTCGCGATGCGCTCGATCCCGGACGCAGCGAGATCGGCACGCAGACGCGACAGCGGCCGCTCGTTGAGAAAGCCGGTCAGATAGTAGGAGGCGTAGGGCAAGAGCTCACCGCGGCCAAGACCAGTGAACAGATCGAAATATTCGCGTTCGACCTTGGCCGCGACTGCATTGGCGGCGGATTCAGCCAGCGCGGCATGCGCGCGCCCGAGCGGGGTCGCATCGACGGTCAATGCAGCCAGTTGATCGAGCAGTTTCTTCGATGGTGCGGCGGACAACAGCGCCGCGAGCAGCAGATATTCCTGCGCACGTGCGGCATCGACAGAATCGATCGGCTCTTCGGAGAGGAGCGGCTCGCTGTACAGATCAGGCCGCAAATTATCGCGCGATATGCCGGTGGCGGCTTCGACAGCGATCACCCGTTGCGCGGGCACCTTGCTCCAGTTCGAAACAGAGGGCTGGCTGATGCCGATTTTGCGCGCAAGCTCCGCAACGCCGCCAGCGGCGTCAATGGCTCGCTCAAGGCCAGCATCACGCACGTGGACCTCCATCCAAGTCCCGTCTGCTGATTTTGCTTTTGTTACAAAGCGCTAGCAAAGCCTAGTCCCGGTCCAACGGGGGGTCAATCGGCGCCATAGTCTGAGGCTATGGCCTTTCGTCGCGGTCCCTAGCGGGGCAGCGCACTGCCGTGCGTGCGGCGCTCAACCGACGGCCGTTCGCTTACGGTGCTGTCGGCGACCGTTCGTTGCGTTGCAGCAGGATCAGGTGCGGATCCCGTGGTCGCGGCTTCTTCGGCCGCGATGCCCGGCAACTCGGCCTCGCACAATTCCTGCGAAGAATCCACGACTTCAACCGGAGGCTCAGGCAGCGCCTCGGCCGGCTTGCTGAGGCCGCCGACGATCCTGTCGATGAGCGCGGCGAGCTCTGCCTCGGAGCAATCCAGCGGGCCAAAGCCCGGCATCGCGGTCGGGTCGTTGAAGTCCCACGCATTCTCGGCAAGCCCGACAAAATCGCGGATGACGGGATCGGCGCTCCAGGCGCGACGAAGCGCCGCACGCGTCAACTCCTGCGGAATTCCCTTGCGCAGGAATGCCGTGATGTCGGTCGCCGACGTGATCGAGTCGATCGAAGGCAGGCTCGATAGGTCGAATTCCGTGTCGTCGTCGTTCACGGCAAGCGGCGGCATCGACTGCATGTCGTCGCGCATGGCTGGGTCCGGTTGCGTGGCGTTCGCCTTTGCCTCCTGCTTGCGACGGGACCAGCGCGCCAGGAACTTGTCCTCACTCATTCGTGTCCGCCTTCATGCTGCCGGCGCGCGAGCGCCTCCGGATCGGCCTGCCGTCGCTTGCGCTTGAAGAACTCACGTTCGACGTGGTGCTCGGCAATGAAGCTTTCAATCTGCTCACGCAGCATCTCCGGCATGGGGACGGCCTCGACCAGATTCGCACCGGCCTCCGTGAACGCCTCCCCTTCCGAAGGATCGGCGGTCGCGGCAGCCACCGAATAGGGCCAGGCGCCTTCCGCCGGCGACAATACGGTCCAGATGCCCGGACTGCCCGAGGCGAGATTGTCGCGGTAGCGCGCCGTCTCGGAACCATAGAGATCGACCGTGGCGCTGCCGGCATAAAACAGCGTCGTCCCGTTCTCTTCGCGAAGCACGGTCCAGGGTTTGGTATCCGGTTCGTCGGGCAGAACGGCAACCGCGCGCCAGACAAAGTCGGTCCACGGCGAATCCGCTTGGTGCCGCTCCACCACGACGCCGACGGGAACGCGCACAAGCGGCAGCGCAGCCGGGCTCATGTCGCCATCTCCAGATGTTTGACCGGCAGCCCCGTCAGCAAATTCTGCGGCTTCATCCGGAGCTTCTGATCGGCGTTCATCGACAGAATGAGATAGACCGGCTCGCCCCGCATCTCGTCTGCGGCCGCGCTCGTGTCCGCAAACGTCAGGCGGAACAATGAGAGCACGCGTCCGGCGCTGCGGTCGTCGAGCTGCTCGCCATGCCAGAGACGGTCGCCGAGCCTGGTCGCGTCGGCGTCGAGCCCGACGTACCAGGTGAGACGTGCATCACGCAGCTCGCGCAGCGGCTCAATGCTGACGTCGATCCCGAGCAGATGGGAGATCCATCGCGCCATCGCCAGCGCCAGCGCCGCCGGCCCGCGGCCGCCCGCGGTGAGGTCGAATGCCATGTCGAAATGGTCGCTTCGGCGCCAGTAGTCGTCAGCATTGTCCTCGCGCAAGACATCCAGCTCGGCATCGGTCACCGCCCCCAGCATCGACATCAGCGAGAGCACCGGGGTCGGATTTGGTCCACCGACGACCTCTTCATCGCCAAGCAGCAGGGCCTGCTCCTGCGGCAGGATGCGCTGGGGACGGAAGAACAGCTCGGCTGCGCGCAGCACGAACGGATCATCGCAGCCGTCGAGTGCATTGCGCAGGATCACGTGCACAAGCTGATTGACGAACAGCGGCGGCAAGTCGTTCGTCCCGGACCGGACGGTTGCAAGATAGGCCTGCTCCAGCGTCGGATGCCGCACGAGGAGATCGCGGAAGGCAAGCACGAGCCGCCAGTTCTCCCGGGCATCCGCATCGACAATCGCTTCAATCTCGTCCGCGCCGACCGGCCTGCGGGGAGAAGCGAGCAGCGCGCGGTGCAGCCGCCGCTCGACCGGGCATGCTTCATCCGGCGGAATCAGCTCCGGACGAACAAAATAGGCCTTCAGGAACTCGTCGGTGATGCAAAGCCCGCCGTTCTCGTCGCGATCGAGCAGATGGTGGCCGCACGCGATCCAGAAATCATTCATCGGTGCTGCGACTCCCCGCGCATATCGGCAAGCTTGAGATCAGCGTCGGGCTCGACATCGTCCTCGACTTCCATGAACGAGAACGCCTTGCTGTGTCCCTGACCCTGGCGCAGTTGCAGCCTGCGGAACGATTCCCGAACTTCGCCGTCGTTCACCGAACGGTGAACGGCAATGAGCGAGCTGACCGGATGGTTGCAGAGCGACCGCGCGAAGGCGACCTCCTCCTCCGCGGCCGTCCGCGCGGTTGCCAGATCCGGCGCACCGAAACGATCGATCAGTTGCCTCGCGAGGCGGTCGATCAGCGCGCTGCAATCGTTCTCGGTCGCAGGCACAATCTGCACCAGCGTCGACCAGCCCCAGGATTGCACCCCGAGGAAGCCACTGCGGAACGCGACGCGCGCCTTGCCGGTCAGCTTCGTCGGATCCTGATCGCAAAAGCGGAAGGCACCGGAGACGGCCCATTCGCCCGGCTCGGCCGCCACATCGAATACGAAGGTGTCGGAGGGATCGAGCGCGATGCTGCGGAGCAGTTTCATAGTCGCGGCCCTCCGAGCTTCGGATCGAACCAGGACGGCGTTCCGAGTGCCTTGACGAGTACGCTGCGTTCAATCCTGTCGGCACCGACGCGGCGCGTGAGGAGATCGCCGCCGTCGTCGATCCGCAGCACGGTTCGCCGCTCGCGGGGAACCCGGCTGAGATAATCGCGCGCGAGGCTGCCAAAGCCATCGGTCTGCCAGCTATCGATCGCCCGCATCAGGTGCCGCGCAAAGCTCTCGGTCACCTGCACGGCTCCCGCTTCGCCAAACCCCTCCTCATCCAGCGCGGACGCGAGCGGATGGATGCCCGGTCCCTGATCGGCCATTGCGACCGTCCGGATCATGGCGCCGAACACCAGCCAGGCAGGCGGCTCGTCCTCGCGCGCCGATCTCGGCCATCCCATCCGTCCGCCGCCGACCAGCCCACCGTCGATCACGACGGTGTCAGGCCAGCCGATCGCGACCGTCTTGTGCGGCGGCGCATAGGCGCGCAGAGCATCGGTGAGCGCAACCATGCCCGCATAGAAGACGCGCCGAGCGGTGCCCAAAGGCTCGCCCGGCTCGAGCACGACGGCGAATTCGGCAAGATCGAACCGCCCGACGCAGACCAGCGTGCCGGCACCGCTTTTAGGTGCAATGCGGCAAGCGTGAGCAAAGGCGTCTCCGCTCTCACGCAACCGGACGAGCGTGAATGGCGGCGGCAGATGGATCGCTTCCGCCACGGAGACGCGGCTGGTCGGGGTCGACCGCAAGGGCCGTCCTCCACTTTCCTTTTCCTTCCGATAGTGAATATCTATACGAGGTGAAGGAATGGCGCGAGTCCGCAAGACGGCGCCGCACCCGCGGAGGGATCGACCTGGAGCAGCCAGCGAAGACCGTCCTGATCTGCTCGTGTGAAGACACGATGCGCCTTGACGTGGCCGCGATCCAGCGGGGCTGTCCCAACTGCGAGATCAGGAGCCATCGTCATCTTTGCGGCGCGGAGCTCGAAGATTTCCGCGCCGCCGCAAAAGTCGACGGCCCGCTGACCGTCGCCTGCACGCAGCAGGCCGGCCAGTTCACCAATGAGATGGGCGAACGCCCTGGCGCGATCAACTTCGTCAACATCCGCGAGACGGCGGGCTGGTCGCGCGACGGCGCGAATGCGGGCCCGAAGATGGCGGCGCTGCTCGCGGCGGCGGCGATTCCCGCGCCGGACTATCCGCTGGTCACATTGTCGAGCGACGGCATCATCCTGATCTATGGGCGCGACGAGACCGCGATCGAGGCCGGCCGGCTGCTGGCGGACCATCTCGACGTCACGGTCATGCTCAGGAAGCCGGCAGACGTCGTGCCGCCTGCCGCGGCGGTGTTCCCGATCGTGAAGGGCACGATACGCAACGCGCGCGGGCATTTTGGTGGCTTCGAGCTCACGGCCGACGACTACGCGCAGCCGCGCCCGTCCTCACGCGCCCGCTTCGAGTTCGAAGCCCCGCGCAACGGCGCGATCTCGCGCTGCGATCTCGTGCTCGACCTCTCCGGCGAGCCGCCTCTGTTTCCCGCACACGATCTGCGGGACGGCTATCTCCGCGCGGATCCGAGAGATCCCGCGGCCATGCTGCGTGCGGTGCTTGCGGCCCGCGACCTCGTCGGAAGCTTCGACAAGCCGAGATATGTCGACTTCACACCCAGCCTCTGCGCGCATTCGCGCTCGAAGCTGACCGGATGCCATCGCTGCCTCGATTTGTGCCCGACCGGCGCGATCACGCCAGACGGCGACCATGTCGCAGTCAACGCGGAGGTGTGCGCGGGCTGCGGGCAATGCGCGGCCGCCTGCCCCACGGGAGCGGCATCCTACGCGCTGCCCCCCGCCGATACCCAGTTGCAGATCCTCCGCGCCATGTTGCGCGCCTATCGCGAGGCCGGCGGCACGCATCCGGTCCTGCTGCTGCACGACAGCCAGCACGGCACGCCGCTGATCGATGCGCTCGCCCGCCATGGCGACGGATTGCCGGCCAATGTGCTTCCCCTCGCCGTCAACGAGCTGACGCAGATCGGCCTGGAAGCCATCATCGGGGCCTTCGCCTATGGCGCGGCTGCCGTGCGGCTCCTGCTGCGCGCCAAGCCACGACACGACGTGACCGGATCCTTGCAGACGATCCGGATGGCCGAGACCATTCTTTCCGGACTCGGATTTGACGGCCGCCGTGTGAGCACGATCGAAACCGACGATCCCGACACCCTGGCCGAGCAACTGACGGGGATTGGTCCCCTCGGCGGCCTCGATAATCCCGCGACTTTCCTGACGGTCGGCAAGCGCGGCGATCTGCTTCGCTTCGGCTTGAGCGAGCTGCATCGCCTCGCCCCCAAGCCGGTTGACGTGATCGCCTTGCCCGAGGGTGCACCTATCGGTGCGATCACCGTCGATGTCGGCGGTTGCACGCTGTGCCTGTCCTGTGTTTCGGCCTGTCCAACCGGCGCGCTCCGCGCCGATCCCGACCGCCCCGTCCTCAAATTCGTGGAAGATGCCTGCGTGCAATGCGGTTTGTGTCAGAGCACCTGTCCTGAAAAAGTTATCAAGCTCACCCCGCAGATCGACTTCCGGGCAAGACGAGCGCCGGCGCGGGTGATCAAGGAAGAAGAACCGGCCCTGTGTGTTCGCTGTGGCACGCCCTTCGGCGTCAAGAGCACGATCGATCGGATCGCGACCAAACTCGAGGGACGGCATTGGATGTACCCTGCCGGGGACCGCCGGACCGAGACCTTGCGGATGTGCGCCGATTGCCGGGTCATTGTCATGAGCGAACAACAGTTCGATCCGATCCAGGACGTGCCGGAACGCGCGCCACCACGGACGACGGATGACTATCTGCGTCAACGCGAGAACAAGGACTAGCCGCATGCCTCGATTCACGATGGTTCTGTCGACGTGCATTGTCACCACGGTCCTCTCCGGCACGGCCGTCGAGGCAGCCCTTACGAAGGCGCAAAAGGTTGCCCTCAAGCAGGCGGTCGTCGCCTGCAAGGCCGAGGCGAAGGGCAAGAAGATCAAGTGGCTGTCACGCCGCAAATACGTCAACCAGTGCGTCGTGGCGGCGCTCAAGGAACATCCCAGCATTAATATCGCCCACATGCTCAAGGAGAACCCGGAGCTGACGAAGATCCCGGTGGAGCAATGGCCGGGGTATTAGAGCCTCATACCGCGGCTTGACGCCTTCGCTTGAGGACGCCGCAACGTGGCTGCCGCCAGATCGAGCTATTTCGACGTCGCACGCGCCAGGAAGTCCGTGAGCGCGCGGCGATCCTCGGCCGAGCCGATGTGCTGCTCCGGCATCTTCGTGCCGGGCGTATAGGCGTTCGGCCCGATCTCGAACAGTTTGGAGACGGTCTCCGGCGTCCAGACAATGTCCATCGTCTTGAGTGCGTCGGAGAAGCGATAGCCAGGCAGCGAGGCGATCTTCCGGCCGAACAGTCCGGCAAGCGTCGGACCGGCACGCTGCAGCTCCGTCTCCGACAATGTGTGGCAGGCGACGCAGGCCCTGAAGATTTCAGCGCCGTGATCGCCGGCATAAGCGGCGAGCGGATCCGCTGGCGTGCCCATCAGGTTCGATCCGATCGCCGCGCCGGTCAGTGCGTTCCAGCGCCTGATCTTGCCGTCGGCGCCGCCGGTCAGGAGCGTCACGCCATCGGGCAGGAATGCAACCGACCAAACCGGCCCGCGCAGCCCGGCAAGCGTGCGCAGCACGCTGCGCGCCTTGCGGTCGACGATCGCCACGGTGCCGTCAATTGCCGCCGCGGCGATCAAGGCGCCGTCATGCGAGACCGCCAAGGCGACGATTGGCGTGGCACCGGCCACGACCTCGCCGCTTGCCCTGCCATCGGCAGACATCATGCGCAGCTTGCCGTCCGCTGCGCCGGTGACGATTTCGCCATCAGGCGAGATCGCCACGGCATTCAGGGGCGACGGCACCGTGACGATCTCGGCGCTGCCGTCCGGCAGGCGCCAGATCCGCACGGTCAGATCGTAGCCCACGCTCACCAGCGATTGTCCGTCGGCGGCAAAGGCCACGCCATTCACGTTTTGCGAGTGGCCTTGCAGCACCCGCGTGCCCCCGTCGGACAACGACGAGATCCGCACGGTCTGGTCCCACGAGGCCGATGCGAGCCTCGATGCATCGGGCGAAACGGCGAGCCCGACGATGGGTCCCGCATGGTCCGCGAAAACCCGGTCCGGCTGAGGCCGACCCGACGTCCAGATCGCAATCTGACCGTCCGCACCAGCCGTTGCCATCCTTCCATCGCCGAGGAAGGCAACTGCGTTCACCGCACCCGAATGGAAGCGAAGGACCTGCTCCGCAGACTCGGTTGCCAGCGACCATCGGATCGCCGCAGTGTCGAAGCTGCCCGACAGAACCGTCTTGCCATCGCCTGAAACGGCGATCGCGCGGACGGGTCCGCCGTGTCCGGCCAATTGCGCCTGCGCGGGTTGCAGCGCAAGAAGCAACGATGCCGTCACAAGGAACGTGGCGAGACGAAAAATCAAATCCATGGCCGTCGGAGACACTCGCAGCGAAGCCCCCGGGCCATTCTGCCCGTTTTTGCTGCCCGGCCAAAGTGCTCCCTTGGCGTCCATCGGGCCCGCCAGCGATCGTTGAATCTGGCGTGTCCGTGGGCGACGGGCTTGGCCCCCGGCAACAACGGGCCCATTTCACCAGTAATCAACAAGGGAGCTCGTATTCGGTTCGGGGGTGCGACAAGCGGCGCCTTGAAGGGCGGCCCACGCGGTCGCAGTCTTGGGAAAGGCGCCTCACAATCGAGGTCGAACATGCAAATACATCCGAAAGCATATCTGCAGTTCATCTCGCGCATTTGGCATTTTCGCGTGTTGCCGCCGCGGGATCGCAATCCCGCCAGCCGGGACGCGTCGCCACTGCTGATCTACATCGTCGCCGTGTTGGCGTTACTCCTGGCGATCCTGATCGTCGATCGCCACGGTGCGCCGTTTCAATTCCCGGAACATGTCGGCGATCCCGCTGGGATCAACCCGATCTTCATGAGTTTTTGAAACACAGCGCGCGACGGGGGCTGCGCAAGCGGACAAGCCGTCCGACGCGTCGCGCTGTTCAACGCCAGACGATTTCCAGCCCGCTCATCCCGAACCGCAATGCGTTCGGATGCGACGGCACCATTCTCTCTATTGCTGAGTTCCCCTCGGAAACACCAGCGATCGATCGTCGAAATCTTCGACCGGCAGTTTGTCTTGTTCTTGCACAGCGGGCATCCCTGCCACTGACGTGTGGCTGACGGACGATGGATGCGATCTCGGGACATTCGTCGCAGCTAGAAAAAGCGCGAGGGCGGTCAGGCCGGCGATCATCAGGAGCTTCATGCGAATCTCCGTTGGTTCTGAGCGATTCCTGACTAGTGCAGGTCTCGACGTCCCCCTGTGAGATCGCTCACAACTCTCCTTTTGTTGATCAGCGTTGGAGCCGATGCCCTCCGGCTCCAGCCCGTTCCCAACGCCTATGGCAGATCTTTCGGGCGCGGCCACAAGCCGCCTTCGGACCAGGATTCAGATTCATCTGGCGACAACGGATCCGCGCCACCGCCGGTTCGTGCGGGATCGACATTGAGCCATCGGCGCAATTCGAGCTTGCCGATCTGGTTGCGGTGGACTTCGTCGGGGCCGTCGGCCAGTCGCAACAAGCGAGTCGTTGCGAGTGCTGCCGAAAGGAAATGGTCGTTGTTGGTGCCGCCTCCCCCGAACGCCTGTATCGCCCAGTCGACGATGGTCTGCGCCATGTTCGGCGCGACGACCTTGATCATCGCGATTTCTTGCCGCGCTGCCTTGTTGCCGACCGTGTCCATCATATAGGCAGCTCTGAGCGTCAGCAGCCGCGCCTGATCGATCTTCATGCGCGCTTCGGCCACGCGCTCGAGCGTCACGGTTTGCTCGGCGAGCGGCTTGCCGAAGGCGACACGTTTCAGCGCGCGCCGGCACATGCGCTCGAGCACGCGCTCGGAAAGGCCGATCAGCCGCATGCAATGATGAATGCGGCCGGGACCCAATCGCCCCTGCGCGATCTCGAATCCGCGCCCCTCGCCGAGCAGCATGTTGGCGGCCGGCACGCGTACATTGGTGAATATCACCTCGGATGCACGGTCTGGTACGCCGTAGAAGCCGAGCACAGGCAGCGAACGGACGACATGCACGCCGGGCGTCTCCTTGGGCACGAGGATCATCGACTGACGCTTGTGACGATCCGGATTCTGCGGATCGGTCTGCCCCATGAAGATGATGATCTTGCATCGCGGATCGGTGGCGCCGGTGGTGTACCATTTGCGACCGTTGATCACGTAATCGTCGCCGTCCCGGACGATCGAGCTGGCCACATTGGTCGCGTCGGACGAGGCAACGTCGGGCTCCGTCATCGCAAAGGAAGACCGGATCTCGCCGGCCAGCAAGGGCTTCAGCCAGCGTTCCTTCTGCGCCTCCGTACCGTAGCGCAGGATGGTCTCCATGTTGCCCGTGTCAGGGGCGCTGCAATTGAAGACCTCGGGAGCAAGATGCGAACGTCCCATGATCTCGCATAGCGGGGCATATTCGAGGTTGGTCAGCCCGTCCTCGTGAGCGGGCAGAAACAGGTTCCATAGGCCGGCCTGTTGTGCGAGCGGCTTCAGTACCTCGACAACGGGATGCACGGCCCAGGGCCCGAGCCGCTCGGCCTCCTGATAGTATCGGCGCTCATTCGGGTAGATGTGCTCCGTCATGAAGCGCTGGAGATGCGCGGCCAGTTGCTGGCTACGCTCGCTTTGGGTGATATCCACGTAAATTCTCCTTACCGGCCGCGCAGGCCGTCCCTGAGCGTGTTTCGGGTGATTTTTCCGGATTCCGTCTTCGGCAGATCGTCCAGCACGCGAATGTCGACCGGGCACTTGTAGGCCGCCAGTCGCTCGCGGCAAAAGCGCGAGAGCGCGGCGACGTCGATCACGGTGCCGGGTTGAGCGGAGACGAAGGCGACCACCGTCTCGCCGCGATAGGGATCGGCGGCGCCGACGACGGCTGCTTCGCGCACGCCCGGAAAGCCATAGATCACGTCTTCGACTTCGCGCGGCCAGACCTTGAAGCCGGAGGCGGAGATCATGTCCTTCTTGCGATCGACGAGGTAGAACCAGCCGCTCTCGTCAAAGAAGCCGACATCGCCGCTATGCAGCCAGCCGTTGGTCAGCACCTCATCGGTTTCCGCCGGCTTTCTCCAGTAGCCGGCCATCACGCCTGAGCCACGCACAACCACCTCGCCGTGCGCGCCGGCTCCGAGCGGGCGGCGCTCGTCGTCGACGACGATTGCATCGACGCCCGAGGTCGGCCTGCCGATCGATAGCGCGCCTGAGTCAGGATCGACCGGAATCCGACCTTCGTTGGGCGCAAGATGGCTTGCAGAGGTCAGTTCGGTCATTCCGTAGGAACTGCGGATCGCCCGTCCGAACCGTCTCGCAAAGGCATCGATGACCGACGGCGCGATCGGTGCGCCGCCGGAATAGATATGTACGAAGCTTTCGAAATGCCGGCTCGTCGCGTCAGCCTGGTTCATCAGCGCAATGTACGCGGTGATGGCACCGACGATGAATGTCGGCCGCCATTCAAGGAAGGCATCGAGCGCGACCTGGGGCTGGAAGCGATAGGTCAGCACGATCGCCGCACGCGCGGCAAACGCCGCGACCATCTGGATTTCAAAGCCGGTGATGTGGAACAGCGGCGCGACGCCAAACATGCGCGACATGCTGTTCAATTCGAAATGATCGCAACAGATCAACGCGGTCGCCACCAGATTACGATGCGTGAGCATGGCGCCCTTTGGAACGCCCGTGGTTCCGGAGGTGTATAAGAGAAGGGCGATGTCGTCGGACGTCAGAACCGGTGCCGGTGGGGCGGCTGCGTTCTCGGCGAAAACCGTCGCCAGCGCATGGGCCTGCGGCGCTGCGCCCGGCTCCGGCAGCACCCGGACATCGTTACGCGTCTGGAATTCGCCAGCGCCGGTCCAGAACACCAGCTCGGAATCGACCGAACCGGCGGCCGGGAAAACGTTCTCCCATTGATCGTCGTGGCAGATCACCGCCTTCGGTTCGCAATCTCCGAACAGCTTGCGAAGCTCCGGCGTGCGGTACATCGGGTTGAGGCTGACGACGATGGCCCCGACCTTCCACGCCGCCACGCTGACGATGACGAACTGCGGCACATTCTGAAGAATGACGGCGACCCGATCGCCGCGCCCGACCCCTTTCCGCGCGAAGCGGGCAGCGAGCCGGTCACTGAGCCAATCGATATCGGCATAGGTCTGCGTCGCATCGAAATAGAACACGGCCGGCGCCTCGCGCGGCGCGGCTCGAAACAGATCAAGCGCCGTCCGCCTTCCGGGATCGGGCGGAGCGACCGACGCTTCCCCGAGCCGCGCGCGCAGCCGGCCCGCGGCTTCCTCGTAGGCGCGCGCACGCGACACGGAATCCAGGTCAACAGTCATCGACGCTTGCCACCAGTGTCGCAACGATGGCGCCCCGTCCGGCCCGGCGGCCGCTATAGCCCGCCGCCACCTGGCGCAGCAGGAACCGTGGCAAAAGGCGTTCGCCGCCACTACTCATTGGCACTTTTTCCTCGATAAACCGAGCCAAGACGCGCATGCGGTAGCGCGGCACGGCTTGCAAGGGGCGGTTGGGCCGCCCCACTCTCTTTTGCTTGAATGACAACGCGCGTGCGCCGGATGTGGAGACGCACCAACACCTGCGCAGCTTCGACATCGCGCGCCCGGATCGCGTCCATGATCAGGACATGCTGGGGATCGGAGAACGGAAATCCGTCCTTGGCGTAGGTCTCGCTCACAAACTGCCGCCGGAAATGCTGCGTGCTGTTCCAGAAGCGTTCGACCATCGCGAGCAGTTGCGGCATCCGCGCCCGCGAATAGGTACGCAGATGGAACTCCCGATCAAGCTGGATGTATTCCTCGAGCGTCGTGACCTGCTCAAGTTCGCGCACAATGCGATCGAGCGTCTCGATGTCCTCGTCGGTCAGATTTGGCACGCTTTCGCCGATGGCGAGCGGCTCGACCGCTTCACGGATCTTGTAGATCTCGATCGATTCTTCCGAATTGACGTCCGCAATCCAGGCGCCACGGTTCGGCGCCATCACGACGAGCCCCTCGTTCTCGAGCTGCTTCAGCGCCTCGCGCACGGGAATGCGGCTTGCTCCGAAATGAGCCGCAAGGAGCTCCTGCCGAATCCGCGTGCCTGGCCGCATCTCGCCGCTCAGCACCGCGCTGCGAATCTCGCTTGCTATCCTCTCGCTCATCAGGCGACGGGACTCCGGATCGTCCTCATTGCCGTCCCGCGTCATGTCCTTCCAATGGGGAGGCCGCTGATAAGGACTCATGAAAGGCCCTCCTTCAATGAATGGCCGCGTACATGATCTTGTCCTCGGTCGCATCAGCCCGAGCCATTTCCTCGACGATACGTCCGCCGCGAGCGACCAGGATCCGATCCGAGATAGCCAGAATCTCCGGCAGATAGGAAGAAATAACGACAACCGCCTTGTTCTCGCGCGCCAGCCTGCGAATCGCCTCGTGAATTTGCGGAATGGCGCTCACATCGACGCCTCGCGTCGGTTCGTCGAAGATGACCACCGTGGGTTCCTGGGCCAGAGACTTTCCCACCACGACCTTCTGCTGGTTGCCGCCGGAATATTCGACAATCTTCAGCGTCCGCTTCAATGCGGAGATCGAGAGCGCCGAGATCCATTGATCGGCGATCCGCTTCATCTCGCGCGTCGAGTAAAGGAACCGCTTGACGCGCGGCGACGACAGATAGCCAAGATAGATATTCTGATCCACCGTCATTGTTTCGAAGAAGCCGTCGACCTTGCGGTCCTCGGTGATATAGGCGATTCCGTCGCGCACCGCCTGCCGCGGCACCCGGTAGCGGACCGGCTTGTCCCGCAGATAGATCATCCCGCCGCGCAGGAAGTTGCGCTTGCGCGCGCCGCTGACGATCTGCGCGATCTCGGAGCGTCCTGCCCCGACCAGCCCGAAGATGCCGACGACTTCTCCGTTGAACACCGAGAACGACATGTTCTTGACGATGCTGCCCATCGTCACGTTCTCGACCGAAAGCACCTTCTCACCGTGGGAGGCATGCGGCTTCGGCGCATCCGGATCAGCCCCGTGGGTCGCGTACTGCGCTGCCGTTTCCTCACGGCCAACCATCATCCGCACCAAGGCGTCACGCGTGACGTCCTTCGCCGGTACGGTGGCGACCAGCTTGCCGTCGCGCAGCACGGTGATGCGATCGGCGATGTTCAATGCCTCTTCCAGTGCATGCGAGATGAAGATGATCCCGGCGCCCTTCTCTTTCAGGGTGTTGAGAAGATGGAACAGATGCTGCGTCTCTTCGGGGGTCAGCGATGCGGTCGGCTCATCGAAGATGAAGACCTGGGCGTTGTGGCGAACCGCACGCACGATCTCGACCATCTGCCGCTTGGCCGTTCCGAGATTCTCCACCAGCACCAGCGGGTCGACGTTGAAGTTCATCGATTGCAGTGACTGGGTCGCCGCGATGTTGATCTTGCTGTAGACCGTGACCCATTTCTCCATGCCGAGTTCAAGGTTCTGCGCCACCGTCATCGAGGGGACCAGGCTGGATTCCTGGTAGACCATCGCGACCCCACCCTCGAGCGCTTCCTTTGGCGACGCGAACGAAACCTTGCGCCCCTGGATCAGGTAGTCGCCGGAGGTCAGCACGATCGCACCGGCAATCGCCTTGCAGAGCGTCGATTTCCCCGCGCCGTTTTCCCCCAGCAGCGCGTGGATTTCGCCCGGCCGCAGATCGAAATTGACAGCATCGATCGCGTGCAGGCCGCCATAGACCTTGCTGCCATTGACGATCTGAAGAAGCGGGGTTCCTGCCTGTTGTTTGGCCGCCATGGCGTTCATCCTTCTTGCGTGCCGCGGCCAGGCGGCAGTTCGACGAGACAATCGCGTCCCTTGGACACCGCCAGCACACGCGAGCCGATCGGGCGGACGGCGGTTATCCCATGAACACGACCATCGACGCGGCTGTGCAGCGTCTCCGTCGCCGCGCCCCTGGCGTCGAGCCGGGCGACGAGGCCATAGGAACGCGGCGGCGCCCATGGCTTCTGGATGCCGAGTTTCTTGATGCGGCCGATCTGGGTCGGTTCGCGCGGATTGAGGCGGCCATCCAGCGCCGGCCCGATCCAAAGCTCTGGTGGTACCGTCCGCATCATCTCTTCGCAGAATGCCCGCTCGCGCAGCACGAACTCGGTCAATTGCGTGCGCAGCGCGAGGAAGGCCATCCAGACCTCACCATTCGCGCTTCGGGCAAGACGCGCCGGATAGCCGGTATGATTCTTGACGATCACGCGCTTGTCGTCACCCGCGCGTGAAAAAGCGGTCAGGCGGTGGGCCCAGGATTCGGCGACCCAGACCTCCTTGCCGTCACCGGCTACGACCAAGCCGAGCGGCCATGCGAGCTTGTCCGCACGCACGCTCGCACCGCCGAGCAAAGAATTGCAGACGATGAGCCGGCCCGACGGGGCACGGTTCTGCATCAGGTCGGTCAGCCAATGCTCCGGCCGATTGTTTCGCGAGCCGTCGGTCAGGTAGATCGCCCCGTCCGGCGCGACCGCCACCGACAACGGACAGGCAATCTTCTCGCCACCGACGCTTTCGAGCTTGCCGACGATCTCGCCAGTTGGCGAAAGCGCCACCAGCCCCACGCCAGAGACGCAGGCGAGCAGCCGGCCGTCCGGCGTGCAGGCGAGCCCGCCGACCGGGCCGTCGAGCGTTGCGAACGCCGTGCGCGTTTTGAAGTCGTCCCCCGTGCAACGCAGGACGCGGTTGCCGGTCGAGACGTAGAGCACGCTGTCCCGCCCGAGCGCGATGTCGTCCGGTCGCTCGATCTCGTCGCCGAGCTGGCGGGCCTGATCGAGCCGCTGGTTCGGGGAGAAGGCGCCGTCGAGCACCGGAATGCCGTGAATTTCCCGGTTCGGGGACAACACGCGATCGATGATATCGCCAAGCAGAGACATGGCTCAGGCCCCTCCCCAATAGGACTTGTGCGCTTCCCAGGTCGGGTCGGCGTCCTGTAGGCGGATGCGGCCGATGCGGTTGTTCTCCAGACCGCCGATATAGAGATGGCCCTTGTGCTCGCGGACCGAGGTGATGGTCGGATGCGAAAGCCCGCCCGGATCCCAGAGCGATTCCGTTACCACGCCGTTGTCATCGAACTTGACCACGCAGCCGTAGTTGATGCCAGGGCACAGCCACTCGTCCGGCGGGATTTGCTTGACCATGCGGGTGCGGAAAACAGGGTTGCGCATCGCAAGGTCGTAGACTGGCGTGCGCAGGCCGACGAAGGCGAGCCAGTACTTGCCGTCGGAGGCGCGGTTGATGTTGTCGCAATACCCCGGAAGGTTGTCGATCAGGATCTCGCTGGTGCCCGCCTTCGGGCCGGCGATCCAGAAGCGGTTGATCTGGCACAGCCAGGTGCTGGCCCACAGCACCGACTGACCGTCATGCGAGATGCAGATGCCGTTGGGGAACGTCAGGTTCTTGAGGACCGTCCTGGTGGTGCCGGTCTTCGGATCGTGGCAGATCAGCCGGCCGTTGCCGCGCCCCTCGAAGCCGTCGAGCGCCCAGTCGGTCAGCTCGTAGCGGGTCGAGGCCTCGCTGAAATAGATCTTGCCGTCGGGCGCGACGTCGAGATCGTCAGCGAGATAGAGTCGCGAATCGTCCTTGAGGCGCGTGCGCGTGCGCGTGGTGCGGTCGGTGACCTTGAAGACCGAACGATCGGGCTTCACGCCGTAAACGCCCATGCCCGCGATGCAGACGAGGAGGTTCTGATCCCGATCGAACGCCAACCCGAGCGGCCGGCCGCCGATGCGCGCGAATTCCTCGCGGACGCTATAATCCGGCGCAAGAAAGCGGATGATCGAGCCGTTGCGGTTGACGGTGTAGAGGTTGTCGTTGCGGTCAAGGATGATGTCTTCCGGGCCCTCGATCATGTTGAGCGCGATCGCTTCCGCGTTCTTCAGGCGGTCGTTCTCCGCGAACGGCGTGCCGCTGCCCCGCTCGACCGACGGCGGCGGCTCGAAATCGACCCAGCTTGGGGTGACGTAGACCTTTTGCAGCACCTTGCCCTTGTTCTTGACCCACTTCACGTTGAAGCCGACCGCGAGCAGCAGGATGATGCCGATGATGGCGGTCGTCAGGTTGCCGGAGATGCCGAGCCGGACCATGCCGCTGGTGAGCATGAAGATGATCGCCGCGCCCATGACGGCGCGCGCGATGGTGCCGCGGCCGCCGGACAGGCTGATGCCGCCGAGAACCACCGCGGCCAGTGCGTTGATCTCCCAGCCGACGCCGGTGTCGGTGCCCGAACTGCTCTGCCGCGCGGCATAGAGGATTCCCGCCAGCGCCGCGATCGCGCCCGACATCACATAGGCCGAGAACAGCACGCGCTTGACGTTGACGCCGGCGTGGCGGGCCGCCTTGCGGCTCGACCCGACCGCCATGATGTGGACGCCGGGCTTGACGCGCGTGAGAAAGAAGTGCGTTCCGACCGCGAGCAGGATCAGCACCAGCATGTTGAAGGGAATGCCGAGAACCCTCCCCGATCCCATGAAGTCCCACGTACCGGACCCGCTGTCGATGCTGGCGAGCTCGTTGGTGAACGCGACCGTCACCTTGTTGTAGGCGGCGCGGACGATGATGAGGACGACGAGGGTCGTCAGGAACGGCCGGGTCTTGCCGTAGGCGATCAGGCCGCCGTTGATCGCGCCCATCGCCGCGCCGAACAGGACGACAAGCACGATGGTCACCGGCAGCGGCAGCCCGAGGATGAGATACAGATAGAGCGCGAGGAAGTTCGACATCGCGAACACCGCGCCGACCGACAGGTCGATGCCGCCCGACAGCACGGAGAAGGCCATCGCGACCGCGACCATCCCCTGCTCCGCGAAATTCCGCATCAGTTCCTGCAGGCTGCCCGCCGTCAGGTAGCGCGGGATCATGATCGCGAAGGCCAGGAAAACCGCGATCGTCAGCGTGAATGGAATGATCGGCTCCATCCAGCGCTTCTCAAGCAGTTCGCCCAGGAACAACTGGGGCGAGTGGCGGTGCCAGGCTCGTTGCAGGCTCTTCATCAACAGACTCCGGCGGGCTCGGCGCGGAAGCGGCCGAACGGCGGGACGACGCGGGGGATTTGGATCGACAGCTCCGGCCTGCCCGCGCCGCAGTGGGCGCGGGCGCCGGAACGACTTACTTCGCGCCCTTCGGGATGCTGAAGCAGTACATGCGATCGTCCTTCGACTTCACCCAGGCGGGGGTCGTGTAATAGGCGATGTTCTTCGCGCCCGGCTTGTCGCCGCTTTGCAACAGCGCAATGACCGCGTCGGCGATGGTCTGGCCCTGCACGTCGGCGCGATACGACAGGTTCGCGGAGAACGCGCCTTGCTCGAGCAGATCGCAATCCGCAGGCTGGCCGTCGCTGGCGACGAACACCTTCACCTTGTCGCCCATGTTGGCCGCCTTGATCGCCTGCGCCGCGCCCGCGGTTTGCGGTCCCCAGACGCTGAGGATCCCGCACAGCTTGGGATGCTGCTGCAACACCGTGGTCGTGATGTCGCCGGCCTTGTTGGCGTCCCAGCTTGTCGGCTGCGACGACACGACCTTGATCGACGGGTCGGTCTTGAACACCTCCATCGCACCATTCTTCATGTCGAGCGAATAGGCCGCGGTCGCCTCACCTTCGAGGATCGCAACCTCGCCGGAGCCCTTGCCGCCGCCACACTGATTGATGACCTCGCGCGCGATCTTGGTGCCGAGATCCTTGGCATCGACGCCGACATAGGCGTCGGTCAGGGTATTCGATGCCATGTTGACCTGCACGACATAGATGCCCGCATCCATCGCACGCTTCAGCTCCTTGGCGAGCAGCGTGACGTTCGGATTTTGCACCACGATCACGTCGGGCTTGTCGTTGATATAGTCGCTGACGGTCTGAAGCTGGATGTCGGACTTCATGTTGGCGTCGCGGGTGACGAGCTTGATGCCGTAATCGTCGAAGCGATCCTTCATCACGCGCGTCCATTCGGATTCCAGAACACCCATCCAGACCGGCGACCAGGCCACCGTCTTGCCCTTGAGCGACTTGTCGAATTTCTCGCGCAGCTGGTCGCGCGGCCCGGCCGCCTGTGATGGCGCCGCCACCAGTGCGGCGGTTGCCACCATCGCGGCGAGCCCGATGCCGGCAAACGCCCTTCTGTGCACAGCTTTCGTCATGTCAATTCCTCCCCTGTTATGTCGGCCGACTGTTGCGGCCCGTTGGTTGATGCAGAGCTTTAATCGCCCTGCTTCGACGTCTCCTCGTCACGTGGATGCAGCCGGGAATCGAGCAGGATCGCGATCAGCAGCACGACTCCCTTGACGATGTTCTGGGTCTGCACGTCCATGTCCATGATGGTCATGCCGTTCAGCAGCACGCCGATCAGCAGCGTTCCGGCGATGACGCTCATCACGTTGCCGCGGCCGCCGACGAGGCTGACGCCGCCCAGCACCACAACCATGATGACGTCGAAAATGATCGTCGATTCCGCGACCTGGAGATGCATCAGCGCCGTCTGCGCGACCATCACGACACCGCCGACATACCCGATCGCGGCGCACAGCGCGTACTCGATCATGGTCAGCGGGCGGGTCGGCAGACCGGTCTGACGCGCAGCGTCAGGATTGTCGCCATGGGCATAGACGAAGCGCCCGATCACGGTGCGCGACAGGAAGAGATGCACCACGACCGCGGTGGCCGCGAAGATCAGGATCGAGATCGGAACACCGCCCCAGATGTTTCCGCCGAGCCGCAGGAATTCGTCATGCCCCTTGGAAAGATAGACGACATAGTGCTGCACGGCTGTGGTGCGTACGATTCCCAGCACCGCAAGGCTCGACGCCAGCGTCGTCAGCAGTGGCGGCATCTCGATCACCGAGATCAGAAACCCGTTCAGGATGCCGATGACGATCGCCATCACGAAGCCGATCAGCAGCGCGACCGGCGTCGCGTAGCCCGAATTCATCAGGATGATCGCGATCGCGGTGGAGGCGGCAAAGGAGGCGACTTGCGACAGATCCAGTCCACGCCCGATCACGACCACCGCCATGCCGAGCGCGAGAATGCCGAGTATCGAAATGTTGCGCGCCAGCGCGAACAGATTGCCCAGCGTCAGGAAGCCCTTCAGGAAGATCGAAAAAATGACGATCAGGACCGCGCACATCACCAGCACGGCCGTCGTCTGCGTCAATTTCGCCCCGCGCGCGCCCGAACTGCCGGTCACCGGGTCCTCCCAGGATTGATTTTATTGTGGGCGGAAATTGAACAGAATGTATCCAAAAGTCAACGCCCGTATCCAAGATTTGGACAGCAACTGGTTTGACTGGAGGATATATTCACACCTGAGACACTCCATAACTATCTATATCTAAATGGATATATTTATATTTCGGTGACCCGCAATCGAAGCGCATTTTCCGAGTTCTATCGGCCTTTCTGAAGCCGATAATACGATATTGGATACATTCGGCCTGGGAACCCGTGCCTAAGGTCAACTGGTCCTCACAGCGCCATCACCCGCGGCGACGGGACGAAGCCGACGACGTTGCGGCAATCGCTTCCTGGCCAAGGCCTGAAGATCGTGGCGAAAGAGAATGCCGAAACCGAGCGTTGACGCCGTCTTTCGCCCATCGAAGCCGCGCCAGGTGGAAGCCCGAGTGACCTGACGGCCGGTTTAAATTCTGTCTCGGCGCGCCCATATTCGTGACAGGTTCGCAAACACTGACGGCACCAGATTGTCCGAACAACTGTCGATGTTCGATGCGCCCGCCGCAGGACCGGCGGGTTTGCACTACGCGCCGGATTTCATCTCCAAAGCGACCGAGGGCGAGCTCATCCGCCACATCCGGGCACTTCCGCTTGCCCCCTTCCAGTTCGGACAGTTCGAAGGCAAGCGCCGCGTGGCTTCGTTCGGTTACCGGTACGACTATGCGTCGCGCCGACTGGAATGTGCCGAACCGATCCCCTCGTGGTTAAACGGCATCGTCGCCGCGATCCAAACCTTCGGCGGCGCGTCGACCGAGATCGGGCAGATCCTGTGCACCGAGTATGATCGCGGCGTCGGCATCGGCTGGCGCCGCGACAAGCCGCATTTCGACCGCATCTTTGGACTGTCCCTGGGATCCGCATGCAAGTTCCGCTTTCGTCGTCGGACGGAAAACGGATGGGAGCGGTTCACGCTCGATGCGGCGTCCCGATCACTCTACCTGATGGCCGGTGATGCACGGCAGATATGGGAGCACAGCATTCCGCCGGTCGAGGCCCCCAGATACTCGATCACCTTTCGAACCATGGTCGAAACGGCGCGGGGCGCCAAAGCGTCGCGATGACCTTGGATTGCCGGTTCCAGCGCTCCGCTGCCCATTGCCGCATCAACCCTGATCGAGCACTGCTCCGATCCGATCGGAAGACGCAATCATGAGCGGAAGGCGCGACCAACGCCGCGCGAATGGTTGATGGGACGGAGGCGGACGAGCTTGGGAAGTTCGTCCGCCGAGAGATCGCGCGCCCCCGGATCTCGATCGCGGGGAACGCACCGGGCTTCTCACGCCGCTTTCGCAGCAGCCTTGTCCGCCGGTGCCGTTTCCATGGCGCGCATGTAGAGATCGAGCAGCGATTCGCGCTCGTCGCGCTCATCCTGATCCTGCTTTCGCAGTTTGACGATCTCCTTGAGGATCTTCACGTCGAAACCCTCACCCTTGGCTTCCGAAAACACTTCCTTCTTCTGCTCGTTCAGTTCCTGCAGTTCAGCGTCCAGATTCTCGATCCGCTCAATGAAGGAACGAATTTTTCCGCCGGGAATGGTGATGTCAGACATGGTGCCTCTTTGTTGAATGAGGCGGTGAAAATGAAAGCAAAGTGATAACCAATGTCTTAAACTTCAGCGGTCCTGTAACGCATCTACCCCGCGGCTTGCCGCGGTATTTCAGATCGCAATCCAGCTGATTACGGCCGCGGCCGACGTCCAGAGCGTCCATCCAAGGCCGAGCAAGGACATCACCGCGGCCGCCATTGCCACAGCCAACAGCAGACCATCTTCCTGCAGGTAAGCAATCGCGATCAGGACGACCACAATCCCGGGAATGACGTTGACCAGAGGCAGGGGCCAGCCCGCCAACAGACCCAACAGGAACACGACCAAGCCAACAAGCCGGTCAGTCACGTCATGGCGCGCGTTCCAGCGCGGCCGGCTGATGTTCTCGATCGCGCGCAGCAGCGGGCCCGCCCTGACGGTAAACCGCTTGAATCGCTTGAAGTCGAACGGCCGCTTCGACAGGAAGCGGGGAAAAGATGGAGCACTGTGCCCTAACATCATCTCGACCGCCGGAAACAGGAGGGCCAGCGTCGCAACCGTGGCCACGCCAGGGACGATCACGAGTAGCCCCAGCAACAGCAGGAGCAGCCCGAACGAGCGCCTGTCCAGATGGCTGAGGAGCCATTCAAGGTCGACGGGGCCGTCAGGTGCTTGCGCGACGAGTTCTTCGAGGAGTTGGGAAGTACGGGTAGGCGCTGAGGGGGAAACGGGCAAATGGAGCATTGCCCGGTAACATGGTCGAACTCCGTATCGATTGCAACGAATGCCAGAGGCGCCTAGGAAGCATTGATGGACAACGATTCCGACCAGGCGTGGCACGGCCATGCGCCGAAAAGCCCCCTGCCCGCCGGTCGCCGCCGCTGGCCGTGGTTCCTTCTGATCGTCGTCCTCGCCCTTGTCGGCGCCGGCGGCGTCTACGCTTGGCCCGAAGTCGCGGCGTTGGTCCCCGCCATAAGCCACGAATCGTCCGGCGAGGCGATGACGACGAGCGACAAGGAGGCATTGCCAACTCTCCTCGCGGCCCAGCAGAAGCTCGAGGAAGACCTCGCCGCACTCGATCGGTCGGTAGCCGACGGGCAGGCGCAGTTGAAGGCCATCGCTGACCAGCTGGCGGCCCTGACCTCGAAGGTCGACGAGTTACAGCATCTGCCCCCGCCGGCAGCGCCGCCGCCACCTGTTGCGGCCGAGGTGCCGCGCGCCCCGATCGCGCCACCCGCCCCGCAGCCGAGAAAGCCGCCGCCTCGGGCAGCCAGGTCCTCGGGTCCCGTTTCGATTGGCGGCGCACCGCTCAATGCCGCGCCCGGCGGCATGGCCCATTGAGCCCAGAAATGCCCCAAACCGCATTCCGATATTTGGCTTGGGGTTTGATCCTGGGCCTCTTCATCGTCACCGATACAACGCTGGCATTTCGTCCCCACACGTTGATATCGCCAAACGCCGATCGCTTTGCCGCGCTCTTCGTTGTCGGTGCCGTCTTTTCGTTCGCCTATCCGAAGCATGTCCTGCCAATCCTGCTGGCACTTCTCGCCGTCATTGTCGGCTTCGAACTCATTCAAAAGCTGCTCGCCGGCAGGCATGGCTACATAAAAGACATATTCGTCAAAGGCGCCGGCTGTTGCGCAGGCGTTGTCGCCGCCTCTGCCCTGAGACGCGCGCGTTCAGCGATGTCCAAGCCTACAGGTAACCCCTGACATCCTGCGCCGCCTCTGCCTGTTCGACGTTGGGGCAGAGGCACGTGTCGGCAACCTTCAGTCCAATCCATCATGAGCAGTTTAACCAGGCTCCGGCCAAGGAAAGACGCTGCGCAAGCCTGCCCCTGGCAGGGGCAAGTCCGCTATTCAAATTGGACCGGCTCGGATCCGGGATAGGAATGAGCAACGAACTCGCAGAACGCGCGAGCCGCCGGAGAAAGCTTCGCCTTGTCCTTCCAGGCAAGCCCGACATCCATGGTGTGGACATCGTCATCGAGCGTCTTGAGATCGATGCGATGTCCTTCCAGCGACCAGGGACGGTAGACCATGTCGGACAGGATGGTAATTCCCATGCCGGTTGCGACCATGCTGCGAACCGCTTCGACCGACAGGGTCCGGAAGATGACGTTCGGCACGTGCGCCGTATGCTGCCAGTAACGCATCGCGGAGCGTTCGGCTTCATCGACGGTCAACATCAGATAGGGCTCGCTTGCCAGGTCCGCCAGCTTGATGCTGTCCTTGCGCAGCAGCGGATGATTGACGCAAGTCCACAAGCGACGCGGCGAGCGCAACAAGAGCCGCGAGCGAATGGAGTGCCGGTCATGCAAGTTTGCAATCAGCATGATGGCCGCATCGACGCTACCGCTGATCAAGCTCTGCTCGATCGCGTCGCGCGAAAACTCGTGGAGACGCACCGTGATGCCCGGGAATGATCGCCAGAAGCGCGACAACAAGGGCGGCAGGAAATATCCAGCGATGGTGTAGCTGACGGCGACATCGACGGTGCCGTCGACCTGCATTCCCCAGCGATGCGGCCCACGTATGGCATCCGACACGCTGGCCTCGATGGCGCGGGCACGCTGCAAGAACTCCCGTCCGTCGAAGGTCAACGTCACGCCGTTCGAGTGACGGTCGAACAGCTTGTGGCCGAGCTCCGCCTCGAGCGCCTTGATGGACGCGGTGACCGCAGACTGCGTCACGCTGAGCGCCGCCGCGGCGGCCGAAACGCGCCCGGTCTCGGCGGTTGCGATGAAATGCCGAACCTGACGGAACGTCAGAGACATAAAAATTTCCGATATCAGCGAACGATATTTCGAATTTTACAATCCCCCGGGGGAACGGAAAAATCAATCCGTCGGTTCGCGAGTGAGAGGCATTGAGGTCATGTCCGATGGTCTGGAATTGGTCGCTCGCGATATCAGCGTCCAATTCGAAGGCCTGAAGGCGCTGTCCAACGTGACCTTGACCGTACCGCGGGGACGTATCGTCGGGCTGATCGGCCCGAATGGAGCCGGCAAGACCACCCTTATTAATGTGCTGACAGGTTTCCAGCCGGTTGGCGCCGGAACCATGGAACTGGAGGGCGACACGCTGAATGGCATTGCAGCGCACAAGCTGCGCCGCAAAGGCGTGGCGCGGACCTTCCAGTCGGGCCGGCTTTTCCGCGACCTGCCGGTGATGGACAACCTTGAGGTGACCGGCGTCGGCCTGGGCCAATCCCGTCCGGAGGCGATCGGAGAAGCCGAGCGCGTGATGGCCTGGCTCGGCATTTCGCATCTGTCCAACACGATTGCCGGCGCCCTGCCCTATACCGACGAGCGCCGCGTCGCGATCGGCCGCGCCATCATGTGCACACCGCGCTATCTGCTGCTCGACGAACCGGCGGCTGGAATGTCGGAGCACGAGAGCCACGAACTTGCCGCCATCATCCGGCGGATCGCCGGCGAGCTCAATGTCGGGGTGCTGCTGATCGAGCACAATATCGGCCTCGTGCTCGAGCTCTGCGAACGGATCTACGTCCTCGATTCCGGCGAGGTCATCGAAGTCGGCCCGCCCGCTCAGATCCGTGACAGCGATGCGGTGAGGCACGCCTATATGGGTACGCAGCGCGACGAGCTGCTTCCGCCGGTCGCCGCCGAAGAGGCCGTCGCGTCATGACGCTGCTTGCCGTCGACGACATCACCGTCAGCTACGGGCGCCTGACGGCTCTCCGCGGCCTGACGCTGAACATCAAGGAAGGCGAAATCCTGTTCGTGACCGGCCCGAACGGCGCCGGCAAGTCGACCTTGCTCAACGCCATCGCGGGCGTCGTGCCACCGGGCTCCGGGTCCATCATGATCGATGGCGCAAAGATCACGGGTGCCGCGCCCGAAGACATCGCCCGGCGTGGATTCTCCCTGGTTCCGGAGGGACGCAATGTCTTTGGCGCGCTGACGATCGAGGAGAATCTGAAGGTCGGGACCGGGATGCGCGCCGACCGCAAGAAGATCGCCGACGATCTGGATCAGGTCTACGAGGAATTCCCGATGCTGGCCGAGCGCCGCCACACCCCGGCGGGCATGCTCTCCGGCGGCCAGCAGCAGATGCTCGTCATTGGCCGCGCCTTGATGGCCGCGCCCCGCATCATGGCGATCGACGAGCCGTCGCTCGGCCTTGCGCCAAAGATCATCGACCAAGTCTACGAGATCCTGGTGCGGCTGCGGACGCAGCGCAAGCTCACCCTCCTGATCGTCGAGCAGAGCTCGACACGCGCCATGATGACGGGCGGACGGATGGTCCTGATCCGCGGCGGCCGCATCGTGCTCGAGGGCCCTGCGGCCGATATGGTCAGGGATGATCGTCTGAAGCAGTCCTATTTCGGCTTCGGAGATCATTGAGATGCGCGAGCTGCTCCAGATCATCTTCGATGCCCTCAGCCTCGGCAGCCTCTACGCCCTTGGTGCGCTCGGCATCGCCCTGATCTTCGGCGTGATGCGGCTCGTCAACTTCGCCCACGGCGATTTCATCGCGTTTTGCGTCTTCGCCATGCTGTGGCCGTCGATCGATGCGGCGGCGATCGTCTTTGCCGGGCAGCTGCCGTTCTATCTGTTGATCCCGCTGCTGCTCTTGATCGGAGCCGCGCTGTCGATCCTGTCGGAGATCGTCGTCTTCCGCCGCTTCCGCAATGCCAATCCGGCGACGATGATGATCGCTTCCTTCGCGCTCGGCTTCGTGATCCGGCATCTCCTGCTGATGCTGTTTTCCAGCCGGCCGAAGTCGATCACGCTGTGGCCGAGCCTCGGCCTGCCGGTCGAACTCCTGGGCGCTCACATCCCGATGCTCCAGGTCGTGACCATCATCATTACGCTGGCCGTGCTGGTGGTCCTCGTCCTGTTCCTCAAGCGCACGCGCTACGGGCTCGAGATGCGCGCGGCCGCCGACAATTTCACCATGGCGCGCATGCTCGGGGTCCGCGCCAACGGCGTTATCCTGCTGGCCTTCGCCATCAGCGGCATGCTGGCGGCGGCGATCGGCCTGATCCTGGCGACCAATTCCGGCACCGCCGACATCGGCATGGGCGCTAACGTGATGCTGATCGCGTTCATCGCGACCGTGATCGGCGGCCTCGGCAGCATTCCCGGCGCCGTTGCCGCCGGCTTCCTGATCGGTGCGGCCAGCGTCGTGTTCCAGGCGACCCTGCCACACGACGCCAGGGTATTCCGCGACGCCTTCGTCTACGGCGCCGTCATCGTCGTCCTTCTGGTGCGGCCGCAGGGCCTGTTCGCACCGAAATCCGCCAAGCAGAGGGTCTGATCGATGTCGCAGCGGCCGTCCGTCATCCGGCAAACGATCATCACGCCGATCGTGCTGATCGTGGCGCTGCTCATCATGGCCGCCCTCTCCTATCAATTCGGCAGCCGGGCCTTCAACCGCACCGTGGTCGAGATGTTCATCAACATCATGGTGGTGGTCGGGCTCTACGTCTTCGTCGGCAATTCGGGCCTGCTGTCGTTCGGCCATATCAGCTTCATGTGCCTCGGCGCCTACATGACCGCCTGGCTCACGATTCCACCGGTGATGAAGTCGATCACGCTCAAGGGCCTGCCGGCGTGGCTGCTCCACGCGCAACTGCCGATGTGGGTGGCGACGCCGATATCCGGACTGTTTGCGGCACTGTTCGCGCTGATCGTCGGCCGCGTCATCATGCGCCTGTCGGGCATCGCCGCCTCGATTGCGACCTTTGGCCTGCTCGGCGTCATCAACAATGTCTATTCGAACTGGGATTCGGTGACGGGCGGACAGGGTTCGATCGTCGGCATTCCGCCCACCATGAATGTCTGGACCGGATGGATCGGCGGCGCCGTGGCCATCGCGATCGCCTATCTCTACTCGATCTCGCGCTCCGGACTGGCACTTCGCGCCACGCGAGACGAAGCCGTCGCGGCCAGCGCCTCCGGCATCGATATCGTTCGCGAGCGGCTGATCGCCTTCGTCGTCAGCGCCTTCATCATCGGGCTCGCCGGCGCGCTCTACGCGCATTTCCTGAGCATCGTCAATCCCGGCGCATTCTATCTGCGGACGACGTTCATCACGCTGTCGATGCTGGTGGTCGGCGGCATGTACAGCCTCAGCGGAGCCGTCTCGGGCGTGGTCGCGATATCCGTGCTGATCGAGCTGTTCCGCAATCTCGAGAAGGGCATCAGCCTCGGCGGTCACACCGTCGGCCTGCCGAACGGTGTCCAGGAGATCGCGATCGGCATCATCACCATCGCGATCCTGATGTACTTGCCGACGGGACTGACCCGCAACCAGGAATTCTCCTGGCGTCGATGGCCGTTGCAGCGCCGCCTGACGCCACCGGTCCAGACCGCGCTGAAGGAACTGCACTGACGCTCGTTTGTACAATTGGAGGAGTGGGGTTATGCGCTTTACGACATTACTCAGCATCTTGGCCGGAGCATCCGCGCTCTGGTTCACGCCGGCCCGGGCAGCCAACGAGATCGTTGTTGGATTTGCGACCGCTGCATCCGGATTCATGCAGGCCTATGACAAGCCGGCGCAAGACGCGGCGCTGATCCGGATCGAGGAGATCAACAAGGTCGGCGGCCTGCTCGGCAAGAAGATCAAGCCCGTCTTTGCCGACACCAAGACCGATCAGGCCGAGGGTGCCAAAGCCGGCCTTGCGGTGCTCGACCAGGGTGCCGACCTCGTCATCGTCTCCTGCGACTACGATTTCGGCGCGCCCGCGGCGCTGCAGGCGCAGGCTGCCGGCAAGGTTTCCTTCTTCCTCTGCGCCGAATCGATCAAGGCCGGCATCCCGGGCGTCGGCCCGTTCTCATTCTCGGCCTCGGTGCTGGCACCGGTGCAGGGAGCGACCATGTCGGAATGGGCTTACACCAAGAAGAACGCACGCAGCTTCTATCGGTTGCTCGACAGCTGGACCGTCTACAATAAGGGCATCTGCGACGGCTTCGACTGGATGCTGCCGCGCCTGAAGGAGGCCAAGCTGGTCGGCAGCGACACCTTCAAGAACGACGATGCCTCGATCGCCTCGCAGATCACGCGCATCAAGAGCCTGCCGAAGGAGCCTGACGCCATCATGCTCTGCACGATGATGCCGGGCGCTGTCTCCGCCATCAAGCAGATCCGTGCCGCCGGCATCAAGTCGATGATCCTCAACGGGTCGGGTGTCGACGGCAGCTACTGGATGAACGCCGTTCCTGATCTCTCGAACTTCTACGTCCCGGTGCAGGGCTCGGTCTATGGCGACGATCCGAACCCGAAGGTCAACGAGTTCAACAAGAAGTACAAGGAGGTCACCGGCGGTGACCCCTCCAGCCAGTACGTCTATCCGGGCTACGTCCTGATCGACGTCTGGGCCAAGGCGGTCGAACGCGCCAAATCGACCGATGCGGCAGCCGTCGTGGCCGAGCTCGAGAAGATGAACAACGAGTCCACGCTGTTCGGGCCGCGCACATTCACCAAGGACATCCACCACCAGAACCAGGGTCGCTACCTGATCGTCGACACCGAGGCCGGCAAGCCGCAGGTGATCGACCAGTGGACGATCTCGGAAAAGATCCCGCTCGACTATCTGGTGTCCAAGTAACCCGGCAATGCGCCGCCCTGGGTGCGCCAGTCATACCCGGGGCGGCCTTCGCCGGTCATATGCAAAGCCAGTTGGAAGGAAATCAGGAGATGGTCGTGATCAACTGCGACATGGGCGAGGCCTACGGCCTCTACAAGATGGGCGACGACAAGGCATTGATGCCTCATATCGACGTCGCGAACGTCGCCTGCGGCTTTCATGCCTCCGACTTCAATCACATGCGCAAGACCGTGCAGCTCGCCAAGCAATTTGGCGTCAAGGTCGGGGCGCACCCGTCGCTGCCCGATCTGCAGGGATTTGGTCGCCGGGAGATGAAGATCGACCGCGAGGAGCTGGCCAATTGCCTGCTCTATCAGATCGGCGCACTCAAGGCCTTCCTGGATGCCGAAGGCATGGCGCTCAATCACATCAAGCCGCACGGCGCACTTTACGGCATGGCATCGCGTAGCGAGGAGATCGCCGAGGCCGTGGCTGATGCCGCTGACGTCTACAAGGTGCCGCTGCTCGGCATGAAGGGAACGCTGCACCAGAAGGTCTACGAGCGGCGCGGTCATGCCTTCGTCGCCGAATACTATGCCGACCTCGACTACAATGCCGACGGCAGCCTGATCATCACCCGCGAGCACGAGGCGAAGGATCCGGCCGACGCCGCCACCCGATGCGCAAGGGCAGTCAATGAAGGCAAAACGCGCACGGTGGCGGGAAACGACATCGTGGTCGGCTCCGATTCGATCTGCATCCACTCCGACACGCCGAACGCCGTCGCCATCGCCGAGGCCGTCCGCGAGGCGGTGCGCCCATATCTCACCGCGCGCTGAACCGACGCGGCAACGAACCAATACAACACGAGGAAACAATGGCAACGCAGCAGATCTTCTCGCCGCTCCCAGGCATCTTTTATCGCAAGCCCGCGCCCGACAAGCCGGTCTACAAGAACGACGGCGACGCCGTCGCCGAGAGCGACACGATCGGGCTTATCGAGGTGATGAAATCGTTCAACGAGGTGAAAGCCGGCATCGCCGGCAAGATCGTCCGCTTCCTGGCCGAGAATGAAGATGCCGTGATGGCCGGCCAGCCGATCGCCGAAATCGACGTTTAGGGCTCTCCGACCAGCCATGGCGATCAAGAAGCTCCTCATAGCCAATCGCGGCGAGATCGCGGTGCGCATCATCCGCGCAGCGCACGATCTCGGCATTGCAACCGTGCAGGTCTACAGCAAGGCCGACCAGGACTCGCTTGCAGTCAGGCTGGCCGACGAAGCGGTCGATATCGGTCCGCCGCAGGCGTCGAAATCCTATCTCAACCAGGCGGCCATCCTCGCCGCGGCGCGGAGCACCGGCGCCGACGCCATCCATCCCGGCTACGGCTTCCTGGCCGAGAACGCCGAGTTCGCCGCCGCCGTCGAAGCGTCGGGATTGATCTTTGTCGGCCCGACCGCGCAATCGATCCGGCTGATGGGCGACAAGGTCGCGGCACGCGAGGCCGCCGCCGCGGCCGGCGTGCCGACCGTCCCCGGCAGCCAGGGGCGGCTGGAGTCGGCGGAGGCGGCCTTCGCGCTGGTCGAGAAAACCGGCTTCCCCGTGATGATCAAGGCCGCCGCCGGAGGTGGCGGACGCGGCATCCGCATTGCGCGGTCGCCAGAGGAGTTTCAGCATCTGATGCCGCAGGCACAGGCCGAGGCGCTCGCGGCCTTTGGCGACGGCGGGCTTTACGTCGAAAAGCTGATCGAAGGCGCGCGGCATATCGAGGTGCAGGTGCTCGGCGACGGACACGACGTGATCCATTGCTTCGAGCGCGAATGCTCGTTGCAGCGCCGCCGCCAGAAGGTCTGGGAAGAAGCCCCCTCGCCCTCGCTCACCCCGGCCGTGCGGGAGAGACTCTGCACCTCGGCCGTGGCACTCGCCAAAGCGGTCAATTATCGCGGCGCCGGGACGCTCGAATATCTCTACGACGACGCCACCGGCGAATTCTACTTCCTGGAGATGAACACCCGCATCCAGGTCGAGCATCCGGTCACGGAAATGATCACGGGCATCGACCTCGTCCGCGAGATGATCCAGATCGCCGGCGGCGAACGCTTGCGCATCAGCCAGAACGAGATGCGCGTCAGCGGCCATTCGATCGAGGTCCGTATCAACGCCGAGGATCCCGCCAGAAACTTCCTGCCGAACCCGGGCACGGTGAGCGCGCTCAGCGTGCCCGTCGGCGACGGCGTTCGCTTCGACAGCATGCTCTATCAGGGCTACACGGTGCCTCCCTTCTACGACAGCCTGCTCGGCAAGCTGATCGTGCACGACAAGGACCGGCCGAGCGCCATGAAGAAACTCGAGCGCGCGCTTGCCGAGCTCAGCGTCGAAGGCATTTTCACGACCAAGCCCCTGCACCAGGCGCTGGCGCGCGACGCCGACGTCCAGGCTGGACGCTTCCATACGGCATGGCTCGAACCATGGCTTGAGTCCCATGCCACCGCCCTTGCCGCCGATCAGCCGCCATCAGCCGCGAAGGTCGCCTCATGATGGCGAGAAAATCCGCCCCGTCAGCAACAGGAGGCCGCTAGCATGCAAACTCGATTTTCCTTCGGCGGCGATGAGCACATTTTCGCCGAGGTCGGCGAAGCGATGTCGCTCGAGGCCTTTTTCAAGAGCCTGTTCATCACCAATGCGGTGCGCGATGCCAGGATCAAGGGCGTCACCGAGATCTGCCCGGCGAACGCGTCCTATCAGGTCAAGTTCGATCCGGATCAGATCAAGCCGGACGATCTGCTCGCCGAGCTGAAGCGGCTGGATTCCGCATCCGAGAAATCGGAACCGGTGATCAAGACGCGGATCATCGAGATTCCCGTGCTCTACAACGATCCCTGGACCCATGAGACCTTGATGCGCTTCCGCGAGCGTCACCAGGATCCTGATGGCACCGACCTCGAATACGCCGCGCGGATCAACGGCCTCGACAGCGTCGATGCCTTCATCAAGGCGCATTCCAGCGCGCCCTGGTTCGTCTCGATGGTCGGCTTCGTCGCCGGCCTGCCCTTCCTCTACCAGATGGTCGAGCGCAAGCGGCAGCTTCAGGCCCCGAAATATCTGCGCCCGCGCACGGATACGCCGAAGCTCACCGTCGGGCATGGCGGCTGTTTCAGCTGCATTTATTCGGTGCGCGGCGCCGGCGGTTACCAGATGTTCGGCATCACGCCGATGCCGATCTATGATCCCAACCAGACTATCAGCTATTTGCGCGACTTCATGTGCCTGTTCAAACCGGGCGACATCGTGAAATGGAAACCGATCGACCGGGCAGCCTATGACTCTGCGGTCGCCGACGTCGACGCCGGCCGATTTGCGCCCGTGATCCGCGACGTCTCGTTCTCGCTGACCGAGTTCAACCGCGACATTGATGGCTACAACAGCAAGCTCGATGGAGTTCTCCATGGCCGTTAGGGTTTTGAAGCCGGGTCTTGCGACCA